>NZ_CM002692.1:1187214-1487214 GCF_000632515.1 Parageobacillus genomosp. 1 | reverse complement strand
CCGCGCGCTTTTGCTTTTTCGATCATTTCGATGGATAAATCGACGCCGGTTACCTCATATCCTGCCTTCGCCAGCTTCCATGCACCGTAGCCGTCGCCGCAGCCTAAATCGACGATGTTGCTTCCTTTCGGAAGGTAAGAAGCAATAAAAGGAATGACCGTTTTTCGGCTTCCCTGCTCCCACATCTCCTCGCTGCTTTGGTGCCAAAACTCGGCTTTTTCGTCCCACTGTCTTTCTGCTTCTTTATGCCAATCAAACGTTGCCACGAATATCACCTCTTTTTACATAAAATGTTCCCTTTTCACGAAAAATAACAACAAGGCAAGAAGAAGTAATGACGATAAACGAACAAGAAACGTTTGCCCCCGTGCCAAAAAATCACCAAGGTGACATTATTAGCTTGAAAACATCGACAGGACGGGTGCTTTCGTACCGAAAAGCACTGAGGGAAGTAGAAAGCGGCGCGATTAGAGGCTTCCATGTCGTAAACGAACGATATATCCGTTCAAATCCGGATGAAGATGCGCCCAACAACCTTGACCATCTTCCAACTTTTTTCTAAAACGAATGAAAGAAAGGATGACGCAATGATGACAAAAAGCCCGAACAAAGGAAGCAAAAACCAAAATGCGCCGACGCAAGATGCCATGTCCTTGCTTAACGGCCCTGTTTCCGGCGACAACAGTAAAGGCAGAAAACAAAACAAATCGCAAAACGACAAAACCGACCTATATGAATAAAAAGGGATGAGCTACAGCTCAATCCCTTTCATCGCCGTAACGCCTTGCTTATAATCGTGTTTAATTAGTTTCATCTCCGTAACAATGTCGGCGATCTCAATTAATTCCCGCTTCGCCGAACGGCCGGTAATAACTAAATGAAGATCAGGTGGACGCTTTTCCATTAATCGAAGTACATCTTGAACAGAAACGATATCATCAACCGGAAACCGATCAATCGCAAGCGCATTATTCAGTTCATCTAAAATAATTAAGTCGTACATACCTGATAATACTTTTTCTTCCGTAAATTCCCATGCCGCTTTCAATGCCTGCCGGTGTACTTCCGGCGTTTTCGTCCACGTAAACCCGGCACCCATTTGATACATTTCGATCCCGAGTTTTTGAAATATAAGATACTCTCCATACGTTCGTTCCGGTGACTTAATAAACTGAATGACGGCGACTTTTTTCCCCCTTCCCGCCGCTCGTATCGCCAATCCGAGAGCGGCGGTCGTTTTTCCTTTTCCATCCCCCGTATAAACAATGATGCGCCCTTTCTTTTTATGTGGTGGCAACTGTCTCACCTCGGTTCATCTCAGCAAACCATTGAATCGTTTCACGGAGCCGAACGACCTCTCCGACAAGAATAATCGCTGGATGGGAAAGACCAGCCTTCTTGACGACATCAGCAATCGTCTGCAGCGTACCGACAGCCGTTCGTTGTCGTTCCGTCGTTCCCCATTCGATCACCGCCACAGGAGTATTCGACGGCTTTCCATGTTCGATCAGTTTTTGGCAAATATACGGCAAATTGCCGACACCCATATAAAAGGCAATCGTATCGCTTCCTTTCGCCAACCCTTCCCAATGAAGACGGTCATCTCCCTTTTCTTGACGGCCGTGACCAGTAACAATGGTAAACGAAGCAGCATATTCCCGGTGTGTAACCGGTATGCCGGCATAAGCGGCAGCTGCGATTCCCGCCGTTACGCCAGGAACGATTTCAAACGGAATGCCATGTTGCGCAAGCACCTCTGCTTCTTCCCCGGCCCGTCCAAATACGCAAGGATCGCCTCCTTTTAGACGAGTGACAATTTTTCCTTGTTGTGCTTTTTCGACTAACAGTTCGTGAATCCGTTCTTGAATGAGGGCATGCTTCCCTGGTTCTTTTCCGCAGTAAATGAGCTCCGCGTCATTTTTGGCATGTTTTAGCAAATTTTTATTAATCAACCGGTCGTAAATAATGACGTCAGCTTGTTGAATACACTCCAATCCATAGACAGTAATTAGCTTTTCATCACCGGGACCGGCACCGACGATATATACTTTTCCATTTGTCATGATTGTTTTCCTGCTCCTTCTACAGAATTTGAAATGTGGGCAGAAGCAAATGTCGCCATTTCTTTTATCATCGCTGTCGCAAATGTCAACAGCGGAAATGAAACCGCCGCTCCGCTGCCTTCGCCAAGGCGCATGCTTAAATCGATGAGCGGCTCTTTTCCTAATAATTCAAGAGCAATTTGATGACCAATTTCTTGAGAACGATGACCAGCAATCATATAATCGGCAACATCCGGAACGAAAAGCTTAGCTACAAGTGCGGCAACCGTACAGATAAATCCGTCCAACAAAATCGGAACGCGCCGCTCCGCTGCCGCTAACATCGCACCCGCCATCGCAGCGATTTCCAAGCCACCGATTTTGGCTAATAATTCAATCGGTTTAGACGGATCAGGCTTATGAAGTGACAACGCACGGCGAATGACATCGGCTTTATGCACAATCTTCTCTTCCGAAATGCCTGTTCCTCTCCCGACGAGTTGTTCAATTGGCTTGCCGCTCACCGCCGTTAAAATCGCGCTCGCGGTCGTCGTATTGCCGATGCCCATTTCACCGACAATGAGAGTACGAGCCCCCTTGCCGATTATTTCCTTTGCTTGTTCGTAACCAACTATTAGCGCTTGTTCCGCTTCCGCATTGCTCATCGCTTCCGTTTCGCAAAAATTGTTTGTTCCGTACCGTACTTTTTTCGAAATTACCGCTTCATGTTCAATTGGTGCAGCGACCCCGACATCAACGATGGCAAATATGGCGCCAATTTGCCGGCTGAATACGTTAATCGCCGCGCCGCCTTGAGCAAAATTCCATACCATTTGTGCCGTTACTTCCGGCGGAAACGCTGACACTCCTTCTTTCGCAACACCATGATCAGCAGCAAACACAAGCACGCCAGGTGGGGAAACATCAGGAAATTTGTTCCCTGTCATTTCCGCTAGCTCTACCGCTAACTGTTCCAAACGACCAAGGCTGCCAACCGGTTTTGTCAATTGGTCGACGTAAGCGCGTACCTCTTTTCCTATTTCTTTATTAAGCTTTGGAATCGAAAATAACATCATACATTCCCCTTTCGAAAGGCGTACATTTTCTCTTCAATTTCTTCTATACGAACATGCCGCTTTACATGATCGGCAAGGCGGTCAAAAGCTTGTTCTCTTATAGTACGAAACGACTGACGTCCGTAAATAGGCGCTAATCCTTTCTCGCGGCGAATTTTATTTAATAACGCCTCACGGAACGCATCATTATGAAAAAGATCGTGAAAATAGGTACCCATCACCCGTTCATCTTTGCTTTTAGCGCCTTCCGCTCGCCCTTGCACATGAATAAACGGGATAGTTCCGTCAATCGGCTGTGAACGCCCCATATGAATCTCGTATCCTTTCACGAGAAGATGTTCACCAGCAAATGTCAATATTCCTTCCGAAAGAACGGTTGTTTTTTCACGCTCAAGCGTCGTTTCAATCGGAAGGAGATTCAATCCGGCAATTTCCCGAAGCGGTGTTTCCACACCAAATGGATCACGAATACGAGCACCTAACATTTGATAGCCTCCGCATATTCCGACAATCGTCACATGGTGATGTTTGTAGAGCTGTGCAATTTGTTCCGCAATGCCGTTTTTCTTCATATATAATAAGTCTTCAATCGTATTTTTACTTCCTGGCAAAATAAGCAAATCTGGCTGGCCAAGCTGTGTGGCTGTTGTCACAAAACGGACGTGGCAGTCCGGCTCGATCAAAAATGGGTCCACATCCGTGAAATTAGCTATTTTCGGATATCGAATAACAGCAATATCAATGTCTTTATCCAGATTTACGTTTGTAGACATTTGTTCTAAACTAACGGAGTCTTCCGCGTCAATATGTAAATCTTCTAAATATGGAACAACGCCTAACACGGGAACGCCGGTATATTGTTCGAACCAATCAAGCCCCGGCTTCAACAGTGTCAAGTCACCGCGAAACTTATTAATGATCACGCCGATGATCCGCTGGCGATCTTCTTTGTCAAGCAACTGCAACGTCCCTACTAAACTGGCAAACACTCCGCCGCGTTCAATATCGCCAATCAGCACGACCGGGGCGTTCGCCATCCGGGCAACACGCATATTGACAAGTTCACGGTCGTTTAAATTAATTTCTGCCGGACTTCCCGCTCCTTCGATCACGAGCCGGTCATATTCATTCATTAATACGTGGAGCGACTCTCGAATAATGGCTAACCCTTTTTCAAAAAATTCGGTGCGGTACGCGAACGCCTGCATATTTTTATACGGCTTTCCGCGTACGACAATTTGCGATTCATGCTCGCGGCTCGGTTTAATTAAAATCGGATTCATATCCGTTGTCGCGACAACGCCAGCCGCTTCCGCCTGTATTCCTTGCGCCCGCCCAATTTCTTTCCCATCGATCGTCACGTACGAGTTAAGAGACATGTTTTGTGATTTAAATGGCGCCGTTCTCCAGCCGTTTTGCGCGAAAATGCGGCAAAACGCCGTGGCAATAATGCTTTTTCCCGCATCGGAATGGGTTCCTTGAAACATAATCGGCAACGCTTTAGCCACGTTCCTTCACCTTCTCGCATTTCGTTAGCCAATTTTCAACCATTGGCGGACAAGAAGCAAAATGAAAATGGACATATCCTGCAATTAAGTTTTGATGCTGATAGCCATCTTTTTTCGTACCGCGCAACCCCGTTGTTTCATAGGCAAACGGAATCTCGCCGCGCGCTTCGAACGTGGAATAATGAAACTCATGTCCCCGCGCTCGCAGGCCTTCCGAAAGCAAAAAGTTTCCTGGTTCTCCTTTCACCTCACGATATCCAAGCGCTACAAGCTTCGGATGCATGACAATCCTTCCAGGAATGACGCCAACCATGTCATAATACTGGCCATCCGTCGTTTCAATGCCTTCGGTTAAAAACATAAATCCCCCGCATTCTGCCAATGTCGGAATCCCACTTTCGACCGCGGTTTTGATCGACTGTTTGACATTTTGTTGTTCGGACAGCTGTTTTGCGAACTCTTCGGGAAATCCGCCGCCGATATATAACCCATGCACCCCATTTGGCAGCGGCTCGCCGGCAAGCGGGGAGAAAAAGACTAACTCGGCGCCATACGCTTGTAACAGCTCTAAATTTTCCGGATAGTAGAAATGAAACGCCGCGTCTTTTGCGACCGCAATCCGTACATCATACGATTTACTTATATCGAAATACGATTGAGGAACATTTAATGCTGGGGCTTCCGCCAGCTCTAGCAACGCGTTAAGATCCACCGTTTTGGCAACGCGCTCGCCTAATTCCGCAAAAAAATGATCTAATTCCCCGCGCTCAATCGATGGAATGAGCCCTAAATGACGTTCTGGAATGTGAAGCGCATCCTCTTTGGTTAAAAATCCGATCACGGGAATGCCGCATTCTTGTTCAATCGCCGTTTTCACAAGACGAAAATGCCCTTCGCTACCGACGCGGTTAGCAATCACTCCCGCAATGCGCACGCGTTCATCAAACGTTTGAAAACCGCGGACAACCGCTGCCGCGCTCCGTGCCATGCCGGCACAGTCGATGATCAATAGCACCGGACTATTCGTTAATACGCTAATTTCCGCCGTCGTTCCTTCGTTTGTCGTCGGCCGCTTCCCGTCAAACATCCCCATGACTCCTTCAATAATGGCGATGTCCGCCCCTTCACAGCCTTTTGCGCAAATCGCTTGAACCGCTTCATGTCCAACCATCCAGCTGTCCAAATTGCGCGACGGTCTCCCTGTTACAGCCGTATGATATGTCGGGTCAATGTAATCGGGGCCGCACTTAAATCCTTGCACGATATAGCCTTTTTGTTTTAACGCCGCCATCAGCCCGATCGTTACGGTCGTCTTGCCAACGCCGCTTCCCGTTCCGGCGATTACGATTCTACGCATGTTGTTTTCCCCCTTAATGGTGCAAAATTGCCACGGAAATCGTGACATTGCCTGCTTTTTTCTTCACTAATTCCAATTTCTCTGCACCGCTATAAAGCTTCGCTGCTGGCTCGCTCACACCGTAAGCACCTGTATAACGGTACACGGTTTCAGAAGGCTGTTCGATGTTTACTTGATTCAGCTGTTCAGGGGTATAATAGACGAATTCCCATCCGTATTTTTGCACAACTTCAAGCAGCCCTGGCTCGTCTTTTTTTAATTCGATCGTACATACCGCTTTCACGCTTTTCATCGAAAAGCGCAGCTTGTCTAATGTATCGCGAATGACGGATTCAATTTCTTCCGCCGTTGTACCGCGGTTGCAGCCGATGCCGAGCACGATCACTTTTGGGCGGTACAAAACGCCGTTTTGCAATATCGCTTCTTCCTCTTTCATCAACAGGCGATGGGTCACGACAAGCGCGGCGTCCGGTTTTGCCGCTATCGCTTCATTAATCGAATGATAAATACGGATATTGTTTGGCAGCGGGGTATCATAGTTCCACCATTCTCGCTCCCCTGATTCTTGTACAATGGCAACATGTTGCTCATTGACGACGGCGGCGCTTACGGGAGTCAGCTTTTCGTCGGATTCCCACTCCCAGCCGAAGGAACGGCCAAACAAATCGACGGCAATCGTTTTTTGTACGTCAGACGCAGTCGTAATGACGGGATGGGCATGTAAAATCTCGGCGACTTGCCGCGTCAGTTCGTTCGCTCCGCCAAGATGTCCGGAAAGAACGCTAATGACATGTTCCCCTTTATCATCAATAACGACGACCGCCGGATCGGTTTTTTTATCTTTTAATAGCGGTGCAATCATCCGCACAACCGCGCCAAGCGAAATAATGAGAATAAGCCCGCGATATGTTTGAAAAAGCGACGGCAATAATAACCGCACGTTCCCTTCAAACAAGCGAATGCATTTTTCGTCTTCGTCTCCTCTCGCAAACTTATTCGTATAATACACACAGGTGTTCGGAAGCTCCTCGCCGACGCGCCGGGCAATATCAACGCCATGCTTGGTAATCGCAACAATCGCATACATCTCGTCACACCCCCTGTCGATATCCGTGCGTAAACGTTTTATCGTACAGCTTCGACCGATAGTCGCGCTCGATGATTTCGGGGTCTAACGCCCATCCTGCTAAAATGAGCGCGTGTTTACGGATGCCGTTTGCGCGCATATCCTCGTCCAGCGTGCCAACCGTCGAACGAACAATTTTTTGATCTGGCCATGTCGCTTTATACACAATCACGACGGGGGTATCATCACTCCATCCCGCATCCCTTAGCGCCTTTGTTACTTTTTTTGTTAATGTTGCGCTTAAAAATAACGCTAATGTGCAATGATGTTTTGCTAAGTCTTCCAGTTTTTCCTGATTTGGAACCGGCGTCCGCCCTTCCGCCCGCGTTAAAATGACCGTCTGCGTTAAATCCGGAACGGTTAACTCCGCTTGAACAGCCGCTGCCGCCGCAAATACCGAGCTGACGCCCGGGACGATTTCAACTTCCACCCCTTGCTTTTTGAATAGTGCGATTTGTTCAAGCGTCGCTCCATAAACGGATGGGTCTCCCGTATGAATGCGCACGACTTTTTTTCCTTGCTTAAGCTGTTCTAACATCGCTTCAACCATTTGCTCTAAATGCATTCCTGCCGTATGAAATACTTCCGCTTCCGGCTTTCGATAGCGCTCGATCAGTTCGTCATTGACGAGCGAATCGGTGTAAAAAATTGCGTCCGCTTCTTGAAGCAACTGCGCGCCTTTCACAGTAATTAGATCCGGAGCCCCCGGGCCCGCGCCAATAATATGTAGTTTCACTTTCTCACCACCAATAACGTTAAATATTCCAACTCTACTCCTTCAAGTTGTTCGATATTCCAAATGATTTCTTCCTTTGATGTCACTTTTGTCACCACGGCGACGTTTTGCAATAAGTTCTGTTCGCGAAGAAGACGGAGCATCATATCCATCACTTTCGCCACTTTCAAAAAGACGACGCAATCATGGTCTCTAAGCGCTTTTTTCATCGCTTCATAGTCGTCGCGCGCTGGAATAATCGCCACCTGTTCGTCCCCGTCGGCAAGCGGGATCTGCAGTCTCGCCGCCGCCGCGTTGACGGAGGAAACTCCCGGAACGATTTCAATCGCGACATTTGGATACCGCTCTTTCATGATTTTCATCAGATGGATGAACGTACTATATAAAAGTGGATCTCCTTCCGTCACAAACGCGACATCTTTTCCTGCGCTTAGCTGTTCCCATATCGATTCTGCCGTTTCGTTCCATTTTTCTGTTAACACATCCATATTTTTCGTCATTGGAAAGACGAGCCCAAGCATCTCTTTTTCCGCCGCAGAAAAATATGCTTCAACAATTTGCTGGACATAGCTTTTGCTGCCGCGCTGTTTTTTCGGATAGGCGATGACATGCGCTTCTTTCAGGCGGCGAAACGCCTTCACCGTCAATAGCTCCGGGTCGCCCGGACCAACGCCAATGCCATACAATGTTCCGCTCATTCATCTTCCTCCCTCTTTGCCGTAATGATATAAATCGGATTAAGCGCATCAAACCGCGTCAGCTCTAAAATCGGCTTGCTTCTTGAGATTTGCGCGAGCGTAACGTCTACTTGAAAGCCACGCTGCTTTAATCCTTCCACCGCCTGCGCCAGCGTTTCAATCGTAACTGCATTCACAACGATGCGTCCGTTCCGTTTCAAGCGTCGACAACAAACATCAAGAAGCGGCCCCATTGCTCCTGATGTTCCGCCAATAAAAATCGCATCCGGGTCGGCAAATTCGTCTAAATGCTCAGGTGCTTTGCCGTGTACAAGCGTAATGTCAACGCGGAATTTTTTTAAGTTTTCTTTACAAATTTCGATATCATGAGCATTTTTTTCAATCGCAAAAACGGCGCCTTCGCGAGCGATTTTCGCCGCTTCAATCGCAACAGAACCGGTGCATGTGCCGATGTCCCAAACGACGCTCTTAGCATGAAGACGGAGCGCGCTTATACTCAACACCCGAATCTCCTTTTTCGTAATCAGTCCTTTCTCTGGTTTGCGCTGCAAAAATTCGTCATCGTCAATTCCTAATGGCCACCTCGGACCTGCTTTTGTTTTTTGTAAAATAACCACATTTAATGGGGAAAACTCGGCATCTGCCATCTCTTCTAATTCGAAAAAGCGGCACCGTTCATCTTGTCCGCCAAGATTTTCTCCGACAAACGCACGATATTCGGTCATTCCGTACGAAAGCAAATATTTCGCAATGGCATTAGGAGAATTCGTTTCGTCCGTTAATAGCGCTACTTTTTCACATCCGTCAATGCGCTGGGCAAGCCCTTTCATGCTGCGACCGTGGACGCTAATAAATTCAGCGTCCTGCCACTTTTCTCCCATTTTCGCAAACGCCCATTGCACCGAGCTGACTGTCGGGTACACTTCGATCGGTAGTTTGCTAGATAAATAGCTACCGATTCCATAAAACATCGGATCACCAGATGCAACCATGACGGTGCGTTTCGTTTCATGGCGAAGCTGCTCGACAAGCTGTGATAGACCTCCTCGAATCGTGAGCGTTTCGCCTTGATAATCAGGGAAAAAGGCTAAATGACGCTCTCCTCCTACCAATAACTCGCTTTCATAAATCCAACGTTCATAAAGGCGCGGGAGGCTCGCTTTTCCATCGGCGCCAATGCCAATTAGTTTAATCTCCTGCATCGTTTCGTACCGCCTTTCCTAATAATTGACCACCCATTGTGTATAGCGACGTTTCCACGGTCATGCCGCCACCCACTTCACGTAACGCGGATAAACAACAATGGTCACATAATATTTCAAAAAAGCGCTCATTTCCTGCTTCCTGCATCATCTCGCCAACTTGTGATGCCGTATTGGCTTTTCGAACAGCGGCAACAAGTTCCGGTGAAGCTCCGGCTTGTTCAGCAATGGATGCTAAAAACGAAAAATCAACGGGGGCGCTTTTCGAATGCACCATCATAATGCCTTGCGCCACTTTAGAAAATTTCCCCATCATCCCAACCATCGAAACGGTTTTGATTCCTAATCTTTTGCATTGTTTCAGCGTAAAGCCGACAAAATCGCCCATTTCAATAAACGCTTCCTCAGGAAGAGGAGAATATTGTCGCATCGCAAATTTTTCGCTCCGTCCCCCCGTCGTAATCACAACATGGTCGCATCCGTTTGCTTTCGCCACTTGAATCGCCTGAATGATGCTTGCGCGGTACGCGGACGTCGAAAAAGGAACAACAATGCCGCGCGTCCCTAAAATCGAAATGCCGCCGATAATGCCGAGGCGCGCGTTTAATGTTTTTTTGGCGATTTCTTCCCCGTTAGGAACGGAAATAATGACGTTTACTCCACGGGAAATTCCGTATTCTTCCAATATTTCGAGCGCTGTTTCGTGAATCATTTTCCGCGGAACAGGATTAATTGCCGCTTCGCCAACCGGCACCGGCAAGCCCGGTTTCGTGACACGCCCTACCCCTTTTCCGCCATCTAAATGAATGCCGGGTTGCTCCGCCCATGAAACGGTTGATACAATCGCTGCTCCATGCGTCGCATCAGGGTCATCCCCGCCGTCTTTGATCACCGTTGCTGTCGCCGACTCACCGTGAATCTCGCACGCTTCAATCGCAAATGTCACCCATCGTCCGACTGGCAAATAAATGGTTGCTTCCGTTTGCCGAATACCGGTAATAAGAGCCGTTAATGCCGCTTTCGTTGCCGCTGTGGCACACGCCCCTGTCGTATATCCTTCGCGTAACGTTTTTTTTGCTTCCATTCGTTTACCCTCGCTCTGCTAACAGTGAAAGCGCGTTTAGCGACGCCACTGTAATGGTGCTTCCTCCTTTTCGGCCGATATTTGTAATAAATGGAACATCCAATTTCGCCAATTCCGCTTTCGATTCTGCCGCCGACACAAACCCGACCGGCAGGCCGATCACTAATCCCGGACGCGCTTCTCCTTCTTTAATTAAACGAATCAATTCTAGCAATGCCGTTGGCGCGTTGCCAATGGCAAAAATCCCGCCTTCTGCTTCCTTCGCCGCTTTTCGCGTCGCGACAATCGCTCTTGTCGTGTTGAGCCGTTTCGCCTCCGCAATGACATCTTCGTCGGAAATATACACTTTCACTTTTCCGCCAAACTTTTCAATACGCGCTTTGTTCACACCGACTTGTACCATTTGCACATCAGCGACGACCGTTTTGCCGCTGCGTATGGCTTTTATTCCCGCGCGGACGGCATCAGGGTGAAACAACAAGCTTTTTCCAAGCTCAAAATCGGCAGAAGCATGAATGACGCGCTGTACAATCGGATATTGTTCTTCCGTAAAATGATGTTCACCAATTTCTTCATCAATGATTTGAAAACTTCTTTTTTCAATTTGTTGCGGTTGAACTGTAATCGGGCGAAATTCCGTGCGAAAATCCATTGTAAAAGCTCCTTTCTTTTATCAATGAATGGATAACGGTACCATTTGTTGTAACGCCTTAACGACATCGGAAAACTGCGAATACACCGTGCCATACTGAATCGATGGACGGCGAATGACAATCGTCTCAATCCCTAACTCCTGTGCGGCAGCGATTTTTTCATCGACAAACCCAACTTTTCCGCTTTCTTTCGTAATGAGTAACGTAACGCCAAAATGTTGGAATAGCGCCTTATCGAGTTCTTTTGTAAACGGACCTTGCATCGCAACGATATTTTCTTGTGGAAACTTTAGTTGTTCGCATTTCTCCATATTGTCTTTGCGCGGCAGCATGCGCGCAATCACGCGCGTATTCGGGAGTCCTAACAGCTTTTTTGCGAAAGTGGATAACGTTTTGCTTCCAGTCGTTAGCATAATGACGCCTTGTTTTTTCGCAGCGAGCTCGGCTGCTTCTTCATAACTGTCAACAAACGTGACGCGCTCGTAAGCAACCGAAGCAGCTTGCCGCTCGTAACGGATATACGGAACCCCCGCATTGGTGGCAGCTTGCATCGCGTTTTTCGACGCTTCTTCGGCAAACGGATGGCTCGCATCCACCACCGCTTTCGCTTTCTTTGCGCGGATCAACTCCGCCAATTGTTCCGCCGTCAGCCGTCCGAGATGCACCGCTAAGCCGGAAGCACGCAACTGGTCTGCTGCATGTTCTGTAACGACCGTCGCTAATACATCATAGCCCGCTTGTTGGATGCAAAGCGCCAGCTGGCGGGCATCGCTCGTTCCCGCTAATACGATAATCATGCAAGTTCCTCCTTAATGATGATGGTGGTGATGGTGATGATGCTCTGCAGCATGAAGCCGATATTGGCACATATCGCAGTTCATCATAACCGCCTTGCCAAGCGCTTCTTCTAATCTGTCAAGTACAATCGTTTTTAGCTCCGGATGAAATCCAAAGTAGCCTGCTAGTGCAAAATCAACTTGCGGATACTGAAAACGAAATTGTTTTACTTTTTCTTCAAGACGTTTGATAAGTACACCGGTAAACAAAAAGTACGGCAAAACCACCACTTTTCGCGCCCCTAGCTTCACGCAACGTTCCACACCATCTTCTAACGATGGCGTCGTTACTCCCATAAACGCTGGTTCTACGAGGAAATAGTTCGTTTGTTCCCAAAATAAGCGGGAAATTTTATATAAATCGCTGTTGGCATCCGGATCGCTTCCCCCGCGACCAAGCAGCACTACCGCTGTTCCCGGGTCAGGATTTTCTATATTTTCACCGATTTCTTGTAATCTTGTTTTTAAGATCGAAAACGTTTGCTCGTGAATGCCAATTGGTCGGCCATAGATGAACGCCACATGCGGATAACGCTTCTTTGCTTCATCGATCTCCGCTGGAATATGCAGCTTCGAATGACCCGCTGACAGCAAAATAATCGGAATAACGATAATCTCGCGAGCCCCGACATCGGCACAACGGTCAATCCCTTCGCGAATCGTTGGCAGCCCAAATTCTAAAAAACTTGTTTCGATATGTAAGGATGCTGCAATGTGCGGTTTTAGCTGCTCGACAAACTGTCGGACTTGGTCGTTTCCTTCTGGGTCACGGCTGCCGTGCCCGACAAATAATACTGCTTTCATTCATTTTCTTCCCCCTTATTCACCGCAGGCAGGCACTTCGATTTTTGCCTCCCGCTTCGCTTCTTGATACACAAATCCGCCGACTTGTTTCACTCGTTGGAAAAACTTATAAAACCGTTCGTTCGGGTGTGCTCGTTCCTTATATTCTTGAATAACGCGGGTAACCACGGACACAATTTCACTAGGCGGAATTCCTTCAGCGACAAGTTGCCCTGGATGAGCGTTTCTTCCGACCGTTTTTCCTCCTAAAAATAAGTCGAATGCTCCTTTCCGATAGACGATTCCGATATCTTCCCGCACCGCTCCGTAACATGCCATGCCGCAGCCGTTTACACCGAGCTTCAATTCTTTCGGAAGCGCCATTCCTGCAAGCTGATCGTATAGCTGTTCCGCGTATGGAATCGCGTCTTTTTTCTCACCGTCGCAAAAATCACAAGCTTTCAATGTCAGTACGTCACCAACAGGGGCAACAGTCAGTCCCGCTTCTTTCAGTCTAGCGATGATACGGTCTGGATCAGAAGTAGGCACTTCCAGCTTCAAATAATGATCCGGGGTATACATCATCGTTCCGTCTTCGCCGACGATGTCAGCTAGTACCATCATTTGTTTTGGTGTAAAATTTTTGTCCGCTACCCCTGGGCTAACCGCGATTTCGAAAATCACCGGTGCAAACGTCGCGCTGTCATCGTGGCCAATCGCCAATGTTTGCAACGCTTCTTCCGCTATTTCTCTTGCCGGTTCTCGTTTCGTTTGATCAAGCGCCCACGGTTCCGCTTCTTTGCGAAGCCGTTCGTATGGTTTCAGCGGCTGTTCGGCTGCGCTTAACGTATATTTTCGTTGGTATCCACGCGGTGTGATCATCAGCCCATCGTATACAAACGTTGAAGAATTGCCGATAATGACGGTCGTTAACATTCCGATATCGTAATCGAGCATATGCGCTAAATCCGTCAATACGATATGTTGCCGCGCACGATAAGCGCTTTTCACTAATCCGACCGGAGTATTTGGCGAGCGATAACGCAAAAGGATACGCTGCGCTTCGACAATTTGCCGCGTGCGTCGTCCGCTTTTCGGATTATATAGAGCGATGACAAAATCGGCAGCGGCTGCCGCTTCGATGCGCTTTTCTATAAGCGACCACGGCGTTAGGTGATCGCTTAAGCTAATGGTGCACGCATCATGCATAATCGGCGCTCCTAAAAGAGCGGCACATGAGTGAATGGCAGAAATGCCTGGGATGACTTCCACTTCGATATCGCTTTCTCGCGTCCATCCTTTTTCGATGAGTACCTCATACACAAGCCCTGCCATTCCGTACACGCCCGCGTCCCCGCTTGAAATGACGGCGACCGTTTTTCCGCGTTCCGCCCATTTCACCGCCTCTTGAGCGCGGCTTACTTCTTCCGTCATTCCGGTACTAATCACTTGTTTATTGCCGATTAAATCCGCAACTAGGTCAACGTACGTTTTATAACCGATAATAATATCGCTTTCTTCAATCGCTTCCCTCGCTCGCTTTGTCATATGTTCTTCGCTGCCTGGACCAAATCCGACAATCAGCAATTTTCCTTTCATTGTCTCACCTCAATTTCCCTCTTTCTTGTTCATGTTAACTAGGCTCATTTGTCGAAAAAACTTGAACACTATATCACTTTTTCACTAATACGAAGGCTTGTGCGCTCATCTATTCTCATCCATTGTTTCATTTCTTCCACATTCCGCGGGATGCGCGTATCGTGTGGAAACAACATTTTCCATACAGAAGCAAGCAGCGGAACACCAAGATGCCATTTTTGCAATTGATGCTGCCTTGCAAATACGTCTTGCGGTGCCCCTTGCATGACAATTTGTCCATCATGCATCACAAACACGATATCCGCCCACTCTAAGACAAAATCAAAATCATGAGTCGCAATCAAAACTGTCGTGCCGGCTTGATGAATATCGTTTATCTTCTCGATAAATCGATCGATCTGTAGGCGGTCTAAATACGCCGTCGGCTCATCGAGCACTAATAATTTCGGGTTCATCACCATGACGGCGGCAAGTGTCAGCCATTTTTTTTGACCGAGGCTTAAATGATGAACGGGCTTGTCCAACCATGAACGCAATCCAAACTCGTCCAGCGCTTTTTCCATGAGCTCGTCCATCTCCCTTTTTTCCATTCCTAAATGGCACAGGCCAAACGCCAGTTCATCACGTACCAACGGCGCCACAAGCTGGTGTTCCGGATTTTGAAAAACGATGCCGACCTCTTGCCGCCATTTTTGCAATGTTGGACGCCGATAGTCCATCTTCTCGCCATTCCAATAGATATTGCCGGAATCTGGTCGTAACAGCCCGTTCGCATGTAAAAATAACGTTGTCTTGCCGCATCCGTTATGACCGATGAGCGCGCATTTTTTTCCATTAGGGATATGAAGGCTTAATCCTTTCAACACACACGGTCCGTTCGGATACGTATAATATACTTCGTCCATTTTCAACATCGCCTGCTGCCCTCCTATCATCCAAGCCATAGAAGCAAACTGATGCCGATGGCTGCTTCCCACAGATAACGTTTATTTTTTTCGTTGTATGTTTCCATGTGAACATAGACAATTTCATCAGAAACTCCGCGTGCCCATAAAGCAAGGCGCAACGCCTCATAGGAATGCCATATTTTCTGAAAAAGCTGGAACACCAACATCCCGCCATGCCGCCAATGGTTTCCTCCGTTTCTTGCTTTCATTGCTACAAATAGCTCTTCTGCTGCTTTCTCGAAAACAAATACAAACCGATACGTAAAAAACAACAACTCAATGATGATGGATGGCACTTTCATTCGCTTGAGTACATACAACATCTCTGGAAACGGGGTAGTCACTAGCAGGAAAAATAAACAAGACCACGCTGCGACCGAACGAGATAGTAAAGACATCACAGTGAACATTTGCGAACGATCAATAGAAACATGAAAAGAACTGTCAATGGAAACAAGCAAAGCTGGAAAACTCACCATCAGAAACAATGCCACGACTCCGAGGGTTTTGGCGTACACTTTCCACGAAACACGAGCATACCCGATAATCCATACGGCAAGCCAAACCGTCATCATTACTTGCGTTTTCCAGTTCCCTATCATGGCCATTATTAATAATAGAAGCGAAAATATCACTTTTTGTTCGGGACGTATGGTCCGCAGGCGGTTATTGTAAGCGATGGTGTCAAACTGCCGGATCATTTTGATTCCTCTCTTCGGTTCGCTCGGCCTTTATAGACGCCGATAATATAGCCAATAATACCGGCTCCGGCCGCCGCTTGCACAGAAAACAGCAACGTTTCCACCTCTCCACCCGGCGGCTCAAATATGGTTTGCGCCCAAGGCTTATAATGAGGAGCGATCACCTGAATCGTTTTTTCCGCCTGGCCATCCGTACCGCCAAAATCAGATTCATGAATGAACAATAACGGTGCTACTACTAATAAAACGGCAAAAACGAGGAGAAAAAGACTGCGCTTCACTATTTACACTCCTCTCTCTAATTGACTGAGTTCCCGGCTGCTGTAAGCGGTTAAGAAATTCCAAACGACGACCGTAAGCAGCCCTTCTGTAATCGCCAGTGGTATTTGCGTGACAGCAAAAATGCCGGCAAATTTGGCAAACGAAGCGAAAATGCCACCTGTCGCATCCGGAAACGCTAACGCTAATTGGAATGAGGTGACCACATATGTGGCCAAATCCGAGAAAAAGGCAGCGAAAAATATGGTCCAACGCTGTGGTATATTCCACTTTTTCCCGAAACGATAAATGCCGTATGCTACGAGCGGACCGACGACTGCCATGGACATGGCATTCGCCCCTAATGTCGTCAATCCGCCATGTGCTAGCAATAACGCTTGAAACAGCAATACGATGCTGCCCATCACCACCATCGTCCATGGACCAAACAGCACCGCGCCGAGCCCTACCCCCGTTGGATGTGAGCTGCTTCCAGTAACGGATGGAATTTTTAAGGCGGACAGTACAAACGTAAATGCCCCCGACAGCGCAATGAGCAACTTTAGTTCCGGATGCTCACGTGTAATCCGAATGAGTGAACGCAAACCGATGATCAAAAATGGCAAAAACATGAGCCACCAAAAAATCACCCATCTTACAGGTAAAAATCCTTCCATAATATGCATCGCAAATGCCGATGAACTTTCAGAAAAAGTAAAATAGACAACTAAACCGAAAAGGAAAAGGACGGATTTCCATTTTTTCATGCTCTCGTTCCTCCCGTTGTTTTGCATAATTTCGAGATTCCTAGAGGGGCAGTAGATTGCTTTGCCATCATCAATCCTTGCGTCCCTTCATAACGGTACGTTATCGTTTCTTCCAACCATTCCCCGTTCCGTAAATGCCTTCGCACAACTTCCCTTCCTTTTTCCGGCGTCATCCCGTTGTACCATACGCCTTCAGGGTAAACGATGACTACACATGCATCTTGGCAGCGGCCATTGCAGCGCGTCCGCGTCGTATGTACGAGGCCATCTAACTCCAGCAGTGCGATTTCTTCGCGGATGGCAAGCGTTACTTCCTCTCCCCCTTTACGCATACAGCTGCCTCCATTGCAAATCAGCACATGATGTTTCGTTCCGATTAGGTTCCATGTTGTCATGTTCAATCTCTCCTTTTTGGCAAAATAAAAAGCACCTCTATACGCAGAGGTGCAGAAAAATGCATACAAATATAGCCCAAAAGTATACCATTCTCCCGCACGTCTACCTATAATCCCGTAGGTATCCGTCCGAACAAATAAGGCAGGTCTCCTGACTTAGGATCATCGCTTTGTTACGCCTTCCCGAAGTTCCCTTCAGTGACATGATGTAACAAAGCTCCCCATCACAGTGGCGGGTACCGTGACGGATTTTCACCGTACTTCCCTTTTAAGCCGATTCTCTAATGAGAAAAGGCACCTTATTTGTTTGGCATATGATATCGATTTTTCATAGAACATTTCTGTTATTCATAGTAGTATAAATTTTTAAATATCGTCAATCACTTTTTTTCAATAAGTCCGTTTTCGCCAATACAATCCCGTCTTGATCAGCGTACACATAGACGCCTGGCTCCCAACGCACGCCGCCAAAATCGAGCACAACGTCCCGTTTTCCTTTCCCTTCTTTTTTGCTTTTCACCGGGCAGGTGCCAATCGCCATCACCCCAAGCGGCATATTGGCAATCTCCGCGGAATCGCGAATGCAACCATGGATAATCACGCCCGCAAGCCCTCGATCGCAGGCAATTTGCGCCAAACGATCGCCAAGCAGCGCGCAATTGCGTGAACCTTTTCCGTCAACCACTAACACTGTTCCCGCAGGAACGGTCTCTAACGCCTCGCGGACGAGCACGTTATCCTCAAACACCTCAACGGTCGCAATCGGTCCGGAAAATTCTTTTTTGCCGCCGTATGATTGCATTGGCAGTTGGCAAACTTGCAGTTCACTTAAAAATTCATCGCATAAATCTGCTGTTTTCACCATCATTCCCTCCTCGCTACGTCTTATATTTGACATCTTTGTCGAAACTCCTGCTTTTTTGCACAAAAAAACAGACAAGCGACATTGCTTGTCTGTTAGAGACTGGGCTAGCTGGATTCGAACCAGCGCATCACGGAGTCAAAGTCCGTTGCCTTACCACTTGGCTATAGCCCAATTATAATAATGATAGTCATCATGTTCTCGCCAAACGGTTTGCGGCGAGATGATTTGTACATTTTGTATTATATACAGGAGTTTTTGTCTCTATACCTGAAAACATCTAAATTTTATACGCATTTCCTTCCCGATTTTTTATTCGTTTCGGTATGGGCGGAATCATTTTTTCAAATAATATATTTATCTCGATATGATTCGCAAAGCACTAATCGAATCGATGAAAAGCTGAAAGTTCTTTAAAAAATATTCAAATTTGACCTTTACAACATGGGGCCCGCTTTTCCTTCGTAATAATGGAACAACCTTGTTTTGCCTTTGTTCTTGGACATGATCCGAACTTCTCCCAAATAAAAAAGCACGCAAAGTAATCAAAACGTTTGATTTTGCATCAATCTAAATTTTTTATATTTTTACAGTTTTTTAAACTTAATTCCATACTCACTTTACCCTTATTTTTTACAATAACCATGTCGAAAGAAATCCATTCTTGGAAAGGGAGAGTGAAGAATCAGTGAAAAAATCAACAAAAATCGGTTTGTCTCTTTCGATGTCGTTAGGATTAATGGCCCCTTATTTTTCGACAGAAACCATTGCTGCCAAACAGAACCGCCATCCGTCTACATTGCAGCCTATCGTCGAAAACGTCGAAGTCATCGCCCACCGCGGCGCTTCCGGCTATGCGCCTGAACATACATTGGCGGCGTATGAAAAAGCCATTCAGATGAAGGCGGATTATGTAGAGTTAGATTTGCATATGACAAAAGACGGAGAATTGGTTGCCATTCATGATTCCACATTAACGAGAACAACGAACGTGGAAGATGTGTATCCCGACCGTGCTCCTTGGCAGGTAAAAGACTTTACCCTTGCCGAAATCAAACAGCTGGATGCTGGCTCTTGGTTTAACGAAACACACCCTGAATACGCGAAAAAACAATATGAAAAAGAGAAAATTCCAACCCTCCAAGAAGTCATTGATTTAATCAAAAAGAAAGACGACAAAGTAGCTCTTTACATAGAAACAAAAGACCCGGATGTGTATCCAGGAATGGAAGAAAAACTAGTCGATATATTAAAAAAGAACGGATATTTAGAAAAAGGGAAAGTAATTTTCCAATCATTCAGTGAAGCAAGCTTAAGAAAATTGCAGCAAATCGTTCCTGAGGACATTCCGCTTATCCAGCTTTTTAGCCCCAAAATGATTCAAGGCAAAAATCTTGACGATGTCTTTAACCGAGCGGCCGAATACGCAGAAGGAGTTGGGCCGGATTACTCTCTCATTACCCCGACATTGATGCAGGAAGCCCACGAACGCAACATGGTCGTCCACCCGTATACAGTGAATACACAGGACAAAATGATTGAACAATTATCACTAGGTGTGGACGGCATGTTTACAGACTACCCCGATAAATTAGTAGAATTGAACAAAAAACCTTATATTTCCCATGGAATAGCTAGCGGGGAAGTAACGGATACTTCAGCCGTATTATGGGCTCGGACAAACAAGCCTGCCACCGTACAATTTGAAATTTCCGAGAATGCGTCCTTTCAACACAAAATGATCAAAAAGGCCAAAGCGGTTTCGAAACATGATTTCACCGTACAGGTAAATGTAACAGGATTGAAACCGAACACCACTTATTACTACCGCGTCCAGGCTCTTCCAGGCTCTTATCAAGTAACGGGAAGTTTCAAAACAGCACCAACGTCCAATGACAGAAAACCCCTCACAATCGTCTGGGGAGGTGACACAGGGGGCCAGGGGAATATTCCTCCGTTTCGTTCTTTTGCGGCAATGGCAGAATTAAAACCAGATTTCTTCTTATTTAGCGGGGATACGATTTACGCGGATAATGCGACCCCAGCGGTTCCAACGCCACCGTCGAAAAGCATCGAGGACTTTTGGGCAAAATATAAGGAAAACCGCACAGATCCTAACTTGCGCAAGCTGCTTCAATCAACAAGCGTTTATGCGATTTGGGATGATCACGAGGTCACCAATGATTTTTCTGGACCGTTTGAACCCCTCACTTCGACGGGATTTCGGGCGTTCATCAACTATTGGCCAATATTGGCAGAGCGGAGTTCATCGGGCAAGCTTTATCATAAATTTTCATGGGGAAATACGATCGACTTGTTTATCTTAAATAATCGCGGCTACCGTGATTCAAATACCCAGCCGGACAGCGATGAAAAAACGATGCTCGGTCAGGAGCAATTCGAATGGTTAAAACGGGAGCTTTCCAACTCGGATGCTCAAGTCAAGCTTATTGCTTCTTCCGTTCCTATTTCGATTCCAACGGGAAAACCGCATGCACGTGATGGATGGGCAAACGGCAACCATATCGACCCGAATGACAAAACTGGATATGAGCATGAATTTGCCAAACTTTCTACATTTATTACGGACAACAAGATTAAGAACGTCTATTTTGTCACAGCCGATGTGCATTTTGCGGATATCATCGAATACGATCCTGACCATAACGGGACCGTCGATTATCGTGAGCTGGTAAGCGGACCGATTGGAGCCGGTACGGGCCAGCCATCAGCGCTTGACCCTACATTTGGACCGAAGCGCTTGTATGCCGAGGGAGGATTTTTTAACTTCGGTGTGATTAAAATTAATCCAGAACGTAAACAAATAACTGCCGAAATTCGCGATGAAAATGGGCGCGTCCATTTTCATATCGACTTTCCAATCGAATCGCAGTAATCACATTCGAATGTCCTTATTTCTGTAGACGTTTTTGGACAACATAGAGAAATGCGACAAAACCAATCACACAAATGACGATCATATAAGGGAAGAATGGATTCCATCTACCTTCCTTCAACTCTTCTGCCGCCACGTGCTGCGTCGGCGGCTTTCCTTTTCCAAACGCTTCGATGTCCGGCTTGGCGTGCGACAACGGTTTTGTCAGCGAGCAAATTCCTGTGACCCAGTCCGTATCGTCATACGCATAGACGAGATATTTTTTTCCGACTTCAAACGGATACCCGCAATCTGCCTCGTGGAAGCCGGTGTACACGACAACATGTGTTTCGTTGACCCCTTTCCACGTGCGATCGACCGAAAAAACGACCGCTCGCTTCGAAACCCGCTCTCCGATTTCCAGTTCTTTCCGCGTTGTTTCATAAATACGAACGACTTTCCCAGAAAACACCGCATCACTTTTCGTAAACTCTTCCGACGGAGAACGAGGCGGAACGCAGTCACACGCATACGTCTGCGCTCCCCCATACAGGCAAAAAAGGACAGCAATACCAAGCAGCCACCACCAGCATCGTTTCATTGAACCACCCTTTTTCTTTATTAGTCGCAGCCAAAGAGCAGTTGGTTACAATTCGACACCCTTCGCGAGCTCCTCCAGCCGCTTTAACGCTTCCTCCTTATCGAAAGAACTGTACCAGCGGTCATTATACACATCTAAAATGCGGTAATGTTTGCTAATAATGTTTTGCTGGAGGCGAAACGGACCCATCCGTTTAATTTCTCTCCACCATACTTTTCCGCCGAACGTCTTTCCTTTTGGTACATCGATTTCTTCATGGGCGATCGTTTCAATCACTTCAAGAGGGCTGTCGCCAAGCACCGATTCGATGATTTCGCTGTCACGGAATAGCGCGCATAGCGCGACGACTTGCGTCCAGCTCGCCTGTATCCGCCCTTTTTCAATTTGCACGAGCGTTTTTTTCGAAATCCCCAGCACTTCCGCCATCTTATCTTGCGTATATCCTTTTTCGACGCGAATTAACTTCATTTTACTGGAGAGAAGGTCGATTACTTCTTGTTTATCCATTGTTCTCCCTTCTTTTGTTTACATAATATAATTACTGTTTCCTTAAAAATTTCCCTTACAAGTGTAATCGTACAATTTTTGGCTTTATTCGTAAATATCCTAATTGCCATTTTCTAGTGATGGAAAAATAATCTCCCCCTCAACATGAGGAAGGAGATTATTTTTTCGAAAACGAAAACACTATTTTTTTCTCCTTTTCATCCCACACTAACGCCGCATCAAACGTTTTTTCTCCTTTTTTAAATCCTTTAATCATGTTCGTTTTCCCATGCTGCAAAAGCTTTTTCACATTCGCTTGCGAAATCGTTTTGCCGAGAATTTTTTTCGAAATCGTAAACGAGCATTTCGTCTTGGCATAATTGGCGCAGCCGTAAAACGCGCCTTTGTCGATGACCGTGCCGCCGCACAGCTTGCAGGAGCCAATAGGCTTTCCAAGTGTTGCTTTCGATTTTGCCCGTTGAATGGATTCGGTATCGAGCCCGGCGAAGTTCCATGTTCCCGACATTTCAACGGCGTCTTGGATAATTTTTGCAGACAGCCTTTTTACTTGCTCCATAAACTGTGCCGCTGACGCCCTGCCTTCGCCAATCTCGCTTAAGCGCTGTTCCCATTTTGCCGTCATTTCCGGAGATGCTAAAATTTTATCGCCAATCGCTTCGATTAACACTTTCGCTTTGTCAGTCGCATACACTTGGTTTTTCTTTACTTCAATATAGTTACGCTCTTTCAGCGTCGTAATGATCGCCGCGCGCGTCGCTTCCGTGCCGAGACCTTCCGTTTTGGCGAGCACTTTTTCCAATTCTTCGTTATCTAAAAATTTCCCCGCCGTTTTCATCAGCGTAATCAGCTGACCTTCTGTATACCGTTTCGGTGGCTGGGTCTTTCCTTCTTTGACACGGACATCAAGCACATTGCCGCTTTCTCCTTCCCGAAGCGCCGGGAGGATCGCTTCCTCGTCCTCCTCGCGCTGGCTGATGACTTTCCGCCATCCTTCCTGGATTTGCTGCTTGCCTTTTGAAATAAAGCGGGCGCGCCCATCGACAAGCGTTGTGACGGTTGTATAGTCAAACACCGCCGCTTCATAATGCGCGGCAATGAGACGGCGCACGACCAAATCGTAAATTTTCCGCTCATCCGCCGATAACTTCGCCGGATCGGTCACCTGCTCCGTCGGGATGATCGCATAGTGGTCGGTCACCTTTTTTTCGTTGACATAACGTTTATTATGTAAAATAGACGCGTTCGGCAGCGGAAAAAATGGCTGATACTCCGAAAACGCCCGCAATTTTTGCAAAATGTCCGGGAATGTTTCCGCCTCGCCTTTTGTCACATAGTTCGAATCGGAACGCGGATATGACACAATTCCTTTTTGATATAATTTCTGCAAAATATCGAGCGTTTTTTTCGGGGAAAATTGGTACATCTTGTTGGCCGTTGCCTGCAAGGAGGACAAATTGAATAAGAGCGGCGGCTGAAACGTTTTTCTTTCCGTTTGAACCTCTTTTACTTCGGCCTGCTTGTTTCGGCAAAACTGGGCTATTTTTTGCGCCAGCTGCTCATCCTTGATCCGCGTTTCTCCTTCTTCGTTTGTCCATTTCCCTTCGTACTGCCTACCATCAACGGAAAACGTCGCCACCACTTCCCAAAACGGTTCGGGACGAAACTGTTCAATTTCTTTTTCCCGCTTCACGATGAACGCGAGCGTTGGTGTTTGGACCCTTCCTACCGAAAAAACGTCATTCATTCCCTTTTGCTTTAGCAAAATGCTGTACACGCGCGAAGCGTTCATCCCGACAAGCCAATCGGCACAAGCGCGCGCGTACGCTTCTTCATATAAATTTCTTGTTTCTGCTTCGTCTAACAGCTGCCGGAATCCGGCCTCAATTGCTTTCGGCGTTAACGACGAAAGCCAAAGCCGCTTCATCGGCTTTTTCACGCCACTCATATGAATAATATTGCGGACAATCAGCTCCCCTTCTCTTCCCGCGTCACCGGCATGGATAATTTCCGTCACTTCCGGTTTGCGAAGCAATTCTTTCACAATCGCAAACTGTTTTGCTTTCGCTTTTTCTACCTCATATTGAAAACGCTCCGGAATGATCGGCAGCGTCTCGAGCTTCCATTGTTTCCATTCCGGACGATACCGTTCGGGCGGAACGAGCTGAAAAAGATGCCCGACCGCCCACGTCATATACGCTCCTTTTGGAAACAATTCATTCGGAAAAATTTCGATATAGCCTTGTTGTTTTTTGTTTTTAAAAATGGACGCGAGCGTCGCGCCTTGATCTGGTTTTTCGGCAATAATCACTTTCATTGCAGACTTCTCCTTGTTGTTCGTTGCGGATTATGGCACTTCATGACCCATTGAGCTTTGCAAAATTTCAAACCATTGTTCGCGGCGAAGCGGCAGCGTAAGCGCGCGCACCGCATGAATAATGCGCTCTTTTTTGCCGGAACCGACAATCGGCATCATCCGCGCCGGATGGATAAGGAGCCATGCGTATAGTACTTCGTCGATCGTTTCGGCACCAAGTTCATCTCTAATTTGTTCGAGCGTCGTGCGCAGGCGTACCGCTTTGTCGTCCGTTGCAGTAAATATTTTTCCGCCCGCAAGCGGAGACCACACCATCGGCGGGATCCGCTTTTCTAAGCATAAATCAACGGTCCCGTCTTCGATATTTTCTAAGCGATAGGCCGACACTTCAATCTGGTTGGTTACAAGCGGAAAATCTAAATACGATTGAAGCATGTTGAATTGCGAACGTTTAAAGTTGGACACGCCAAAATGACGCACTTTCCCTTCTTTTTTCAGCTGGGTGAACGCCTCTGCCACTTCTTCCGGATTCATAAACGGGTCCGGACGATGAATAAGCAGCACATCGATGTAGTCGGTACGAAAATTTTTTAGCGATTGATGGACGGATGCGATAATATGCTCCTTACTCGTATCATAATGCTTCAAGCCGTATCTCGATGCAAGCTTAATCCCGCATTTTGTAACAATCTCGATTTGTCCGCGCAAGCTTGGCTTTAACGCCAGCGCTTCGCCAAACAACGCTTCACACGTATAATTCCCGTAAATATCGGCATGATCAAACGTCGTGATTCCTTGTTCGAGACAAAATTCAATGAAACTTAATATCTCTTCTTTCGAATAGTTCCAATCGGCTAGTCTCCATAATCCGTGAATGATGCGGGAAAATGTTAAATCTTCTGCTAAACGAATTCGTTCCACTACTCGTCCCCCTCTTCTTTTTCGCACTCCTATACATTCCACATCGATTCCCCCATTCCTTTTCATTAGAGTAATCTGTTTCTTTTTGCGCATACTACGTAACAGCGGAAAAACAGGAAAGGAATGGGAAGATGATGAAAAAACATCTATATGTATGGCTAATGATCGTACTGTTGCTTGCTCCATGGCGCGCCTACGCCGCAGACACAAAATATCAATGGAACCTTGCTGACATTTATGCTTCAGAAGCCGATTTCGAGCGCGACTATCAAGCAGTCGTCGATGCGCTGCCAAAACTGTCCGCCTATGAAGGAGAACTAGCGCGGCCTTCCAACGTCGCCAAACTATTTGCCCTTAATGAAAGGATAGCACGAAAGCTCGAAAAATTGTCGCTTTATGCTCATTTAAAACAAGATTTAAATATTGAAGACGAGAGCGCGGCACGGCTGAAAGCAAAAGTGGAAACGCTCGTTTCCGACTATGCGGCTAAAACGTCGTTTATCGAACCGGAACTGCTGTCGCTTTCCGAGCATACGCTTGACAAGCTGCAAAAAAGCAAGCCGCTCAAGCCGTACCGCTATTATTTTGAAGAATTGAGCGAGCGGAAAAAGCATACTCTTTCCAAACGAGAAGAACAGCTGCTCGCCAAGCTCTCTCCCATCATGAGCGACCCGGAAAACATTTATAACAATGCCGCACGCGGCGATTATGAGCCGCCTTCGATCCGCACACCGGAAGGAAAAACGATTTCGCTGACGGATGAAAACTATACAAAAGCGCTTGAACACCCGGACCGCGGCTACCGCAAGCGGGCGTTTCAAACACGTTTTCAAAGCTATGAAGCGATCGAAAACACATCCGCCGCCACGCTATACGCTTCCGTAAAAGCGGATGAACTATACGCGAAAGCACGAAAATATCAATCTGGCCTCGATGCGGCACTATCGGCCGATGATGTGCCAAAACAAGTGTTTACGAATCTCATTTCTACCGTCAAGGATCATTTGCCATCATTGCACCGCTATGTCGAACTTCGCAAAAAAGCACTCGGCGTCGACCGCGTCCATAGTTACGATATGTATGTGCCGCTTGTCGACGAGACGGTCACGAAAAAAATGAAGTTTCCGATCGAAACGGCGCAGACGCTCCTCCTTAAAGGGCTGAAACCGCTCGGGGATGACTACCTCGAACATGTGCGGCGCGCTTTCGAACAGCGCTGGCTTGACGCATATCCGCGTCCGAAAAAATATACGGGCGGCTATAATACGGGAGCGTACGACACCCATCCGTTTATTTTGCTCAACTACGACGAGTCGCTTGATGGCGTGCTGACGCTTGCCCACGAAATCGGGCATGCGATGAATTCCGTCTATACAAACAAAACGCAGCCGTACCATTATTCCGGGCAATCGATTTTTACCGCTGAAGTCGCTTCCACCGCCAACGAATGGCTGATGATGGATTATTTCCTAAAGCAAGCAAAATCGGACGAAGAAAAGCTGTATTTACTCAACCAGCAAATCGATCAAATTCGCGGCACATTATACACGCAAGTGATGTATTCCGAATTTGAACAAGCGATTCACGACAAAGTGCGGCAAGGCGGGAGCTTAACCGCCAAGGAGTTGAACGAGCTTTGGCTTCGCCTATTGAAAAAATATTACGGCCCGGCGTACGCCGCCGATTTAGAAGCCGCGCGCGGCTGGCTGCGCATCCCGCATTTTTATGACGCATTTTACGTCTATAAATACGCCACTTCTCTCGCCGCTTCCTTCGAGCTTGTCAAGCAAATGAAAGCGGATGAAACCGGACAGGCAACGAAACGCTATTTGCAGTTTTTAAGCGCCGGCACATCCGACGACCCGATCCGCCTTTTGCAAAAAGCAGGAGTGGATATGACATCGCCGAAGCCGCTCGAGAACCTGCTGTCTTATTTCGACTCGCTCGTTCGCGAAATGGAACAGCTGTTAAAAAAGCAAGGAAGACTGTAACTGGATATGGCGATGGCTCCAAAAGGTAGCTTTCCGAGCCTTTTCGAGCCAGCGCTTTTTGATTCATGATATTTAAGCGGCAATCGACACACAACATTTATTTTACTTTAATACGGAAAACATAGTTGCCTTCTCCTTGCTTCCAATTCGCCATAAGCTGATACACATATACCCCGCTTTCACTTGGCGCGGTAATTTTTTTGTTCTTTACCTTTATATTTTTTGCCTTTCCTTTATTAATCCACTGTTCTACAGATAAAGAAACTGGTTCTTTTTCAAAATCAATTTCTATTTCCGAATGAGGCACAACCTCAACCGGTTCGTGTACGTCTCCTATTTTCCATGGAGACGCGTAAGCCCAATCGACACACTTTTTAGAGAAAAATGTTTTCCAGCAGTAAGAACCTTGTATAACCGGAATTTTTTGTCCTGCCGCCGATATGTCTAACTCAGGTGGTTTGGAGCTGGCAGTCACAAAAAAGTATGTCCCAAAACTGCATAACCCGGCGATCATCAATATGGCAAAAAATTTTTTCATGGCTACCGCTCCCTCTATATGCCTTTTACTTATTAGACGGCGCGCAAAGATAAATGTTACTATGGTAAATCCATCACTTCCAACTAATCTTTATCTGATCCATTGCGTCTCCCTTCATCACACTATTTCTTCTACCTGTAACCAATGCTTCGAAATAGTCGGAAAAACGAAAAAAGATCACCGCATGTGAACCTGCGATGACCATTTTAGTGCTAAAATCGACAATTTCTCAATATTCTTCCAGCTTTTCAATCTTCTCCTTCACCTTCCTAATGTTTTCCATTTTGTTATCCCAACAGGCCTGGCTTAAATCGACGGGATATTGTTCGGGATTCATCGTCCGTTTATACTCATCCCAAAACAATCGCAAATTTTCTTTGACAAACGCTTGAATTTCTTTTAATGGCGGAGACGTATACACAAGCTTGCCATTGTCAAAAATCGTTTCATGCAAATCCCTTGCCTCAAAATTGGTGACAAATTTGCTGATAAACGTATAAACAGGATGAAACATTTTGAGCCGTTCTTCTTGTTGCGGATTTTCGCTTTCTAGTGCAATATAGTCGCCTTCCGCTTTTTGATTGATTTTGTTGACAATGCGGTACACCCGTTTCAGCCCCGGGGTCGTGACTTTTTCCGGGTTGCCGCTGATTTTAATCGTATCGACCATATTTCCGTTTTCATCTTCAATGGCGACTAATTTATAAACGGCGCCCAACGCCGGCTGATCGTACGCGGTTATTAATTTCGTGCCGATTCCCCAGACGTCGATTTTCGCGCCTTGTGATTTTAAATTGAGGATCGTTTCTTCGTCTAAATCGTTCGACGCGAAAATTTTCGCCTTCGTAAATCCCGCTTCATCGAGCATTTTTCTCGCTTCTTTCGACAAATAGGCGAGATCGCCGCTGTCGATACGGATACCAATAAAATTGATTTGATCGCCCAGCTCTTTGGCGACACGAATCGCGTTTGGCACCCCTGACTTCAATGTATCGTACGTGTCGACGAGAAAGACGCAATCTTTATGGCGGCGCGCATATTTATGGAACGCGGTGTATTCATCTTGATAGGCTTGTACCATCGCGTGCGCATGGGTGCCGGCAACCGGAATGCCGAAAAGTTTCCCTGCCCGTACGTTCGATGTCGCTTCAAACCCGCCGATATAGGCAGCTCGCGCCCCCCACAGCGCGGCATCCATCTCGTGCGCCCGGCGGCTGCCGAACTCCATCGCCGGCTCATCGCCGAGAATATGTTTAATACGAGACGCTTTTGTCGCGATTAACGTTTGAAAGTTGATAATGTTTAAAATCGCCGTTTCCACGAGCTGCGCTTCGGCAAGCGGCGCTTCAATGCGCAAAATCGGCTCGTTGCCGAAAACGATTTCCCCTTCTTTCATCGAGCGCAGCGTGCCGGTAAAACGAACCGTTTGCAAATAATCTAAAAAATCGTCCCGATATCCCAATTCCGATCGCAAATAGTCAATATCGCTTTCGGAAAACCGGAATTCCTGCAAAAATTGAATGACCCGTTCCAAGCCGGCAAATACCGCGTATCCGTTTCCAAACGGCAGCCTGCGGAAAAACACTTCAAACACTGCCTTGCGGTTATGAATGCCGTCTTCCCAATACGTTTCCACCATATTAATTTGATATAAGTCCGTATGAAGGGTAAAACTGTCATCCGCATATTTTTCGTTCATGGTGCTACCTCCAAAACACAAATCAGTTTGACACAAAAAACGTCCATCGTCTATTCTACCATTTTTATTCTATTATTCCACTACTTCCGCACCTAATGTATGTTTGAAATGCTCGAGCGCCCATTCATGCCCGACCGGATTGAAGCTGGCGACCGCATTTTTATGTACAACGATGTGAAAACCTTTATTGTACGCATCGACCGCAGTATGAAGCACGCAAATGTCCGTACAGCAGCCGACTAAATGCACTTCGGTAATGCCGCGCTCTCTTAGCTTTATTTCTAAATCCGTACCGGCAAATGCGCTATATCTCGTTTTATCCATCCAATACACATTGTCTTTATGCTTGTTCGCTTGATAAACCGCTTCCAATTCCCCATACAATTTCCGCCCTTCCGTTCCTTCGATATTATGCGGCGGAAACAGCTTCGTTTCCGGATGATAAGTATCCCCCGCTTTATGTATATCGATCGCAAATACGACAAAATCGCCATTTTCGATAAACTCTTTCGTAATCCGCACCAGCTCCGATTCGATTTGCTGGCCGGGCTTTCCGCAAGTAAGCGCGCCGTGGTCGGCGATGAAATCAATCGTATAATCAATGTTAATCAATGCTTTTTTCATACTCAATTCCCCCCAATATTCGAATTTAACACTTATTATAATATTGTTAAAAGAAAAAATAAAAAAATTTAATAGCGCGCGTAGAGGTCGACGTTCACTCTTGAAAACCTGTCGTTGTTCTTTCTAAATAACAAAGGGACTACAAAAAATATGCTGGACATTATTTATTAAATATTCTCCTTAATCCAACCCAAATGCATCATGAGTAGATATACGCAAACTGTACGATCTTCCATATCGTCGAATCGCTCCGCCAGATTACGCGTCTCCACGGACACCCTATTATTTCATTTTCTGTTGCTGAGTTATGAAATAAGAAACTTACTTCTAAACTGCCGCCTTTTCACCAATCCATTTGACCGCTTGCTGCTCGCGTCTTTCTTTGCCACTTGCGATGCCTTGTCACGATTACAAAAAAACACCCCCGCTTTCCGTTGTTGGAAAGCGGGGAGTTGTCATGCCCGTCCATTTTCTGCGGCTTTGGCCGCTTTTAGTTGCGTGCGCAAAATCAATGATTGAATGATCGAGAAGCAGCCGCCGACAACCCAATAAAGCGACAGGGCGGACGGAACGGAGCTTGCCCCGATAAAAATCATGACTGGCATGATATACGACATCATCGCCATTTGCGGCATTTGTTCTTCCGCCATTGACGGTGACAAGCGCAGCGAGATGAAAGTCGTCAAACTGGCCAAAATCGGCAAAATGAAGTACGGATCACGATGGCCGAGCTGCACCCATAAAAACGAGTGCATCTTAATTTCTTGCGTGCGCGAAATCGCGTAATAAAGCGACATAAAAATCGGCATTTGAATCAGCACCGGCAGGCAGCCGCTCGCAGGATGGACGCCGTGCTTTTGATACAATTGCATCATTTCCTGCTGGAGCTTGCGCTGTGTTTCGATGTCATTCCCTTTATATTTCTGCTGGAGCTTTTGCAGTTCCGGGCGGATTTTTTGCATCGCAATCGTCGTTTTAAACTGCTTTAAGATGAGCGGCAGCAGGCAAAAACGGACGATTAGCGTTAATACGATGATGGCAATCCCGTAGTTATTTCCAAACAGATGCCCAATCGTCAAAAGCAATTTCGACATTGGATAGACAAAATAATGATCCCAAATTCCCTGGCTATGTTCATTAATCGGCGCGTTGCGATTGCAGCCGCTTAGTAAAACAACCGTTCCTAGTAATGCAAAAATCCACTTTCTCATAAGAGACCTCCTTGTTGTTTTATCGTCAATCAAGCAAGAAATAAGCGAGGTCTCCTTCCTTCTTCATCGGTTTGATGTGAACGTTCGTGCACAGGAATCTTTCGCCTTTTCCTAATGAAAACGCGGCAGAGCGGGGCCATCGTGCCTGCCACATATCTTTCGTCTTTTTTTCCCGCTACACGCGAGAGCGTAACGTCATATAAAAAGGCTTTCGTTTTTCGATATTCGCCGATATAGCATTTCACGACGACAAGCAGTGCGCCCACAAGCGACACATATGCCAACAAATCAAAGGGAGCTTCCATTCTCCCACCTCTTTTCTATTCAAGAAAAACTTTTCCTTACATAACATAGCAAACTTAGCGAAAAAAGAAAAGAAAAAGATTCGCACGCCGCTATTTTTCCGCCGATGGCCGTAATAGCGGCACCAACACCGGTTCTTCGTTAGCCAGTTCGGCAAAATCTCCTGTTTCATCTTTATCAAGAACATGCGCTAGTTCGCGCTTCGCTTCCTCCATTCGCCCGAGCTTGGCTAAATAGCACGCCCGTTGATAACGAGCGGATAAGTCTTCTTGGGCAAATTGAAGCCATTTGTCGATAACGGAAAGCGCTTTTTCCGTCTGCCCCGCTTCGTCATACGCACGCGCCAATTCTTGACTCATCTCTACATCATATGGATGATGGAAAAGCCCGTTTGCAAGTACGGCAATCGCTTCATCATAGCGCTGTTTTGCCATATACATCGTTCCTAACGTCAAAATACTGCGATGTAAGAGCGGCTCTATTTCGATAATGGAACGAAGCAAATTTTCTGCTTCCTCTTCCCGTCCATCGTCAAGGAGCAGGAACGCCTTGAGCTCCAGCATAGTTAGGTCGTTCGGCTGTTCTTCGAGCAGCCGCTCGATCCACTCGCCTGCTTCTTTTTGCCGCTTGCTGTTTTCGGAGTGAATGAGAAGCATAACAAGTTCACGGGCGACATCGCCATTCCACTCATATGTTAACGCCTTGCGCAGCGTCTTGATCGCGTCATCCGTCAATTCTGACGCTTCGTAAAACCCAGCGAGGCGCTCATACGCTTCTATATTGCTTCGGTCCAAACGAATCGCCGTTTCATATAAATCCAAAACAGCGGCAGCAAAAATAACCTGTTTCGTCCACGCTTTCGTTTTTGTCCACAGTCGTTTGGGGAGAAATCCTTCCCCCCCGATTCGCTGCATGTTCATCATATACGAGGAAAGAGCAGAAGCGGCATACATACATACTACACTTTTCTTGCTGTTTTCCAGTTTCCATCGGCGCAGCCGCTCACGCAGTTTTCCTATTCCTCTCATTGTATACGAAAATGCTTGAATATACGTTTCATACAAGGCTTCATTGCGGACATCCTGCTCAATCAATCGCTCAAGGATGGCGATCGCTTCGCGTAACTTCCCTTCCTTGACAAGCACTTTCGCATAATGGTGGAGCACTTCCGGATGATCAGGATGGAGGCGAAGCGCGTGTTCGACCGCCTCTTTTTCTTTGGCACCGTCCCCCATTGCTCCATATACGTAGCCAAGGCTGTTATAATACCAAATATCGCCTGCTTGCGTCCGCACCGCTTCGATCGTGTCTACTAATGTAGCGGGATCGTCAAACAGCCACACCGCATTTTCGACATGAACTTGAAGCGGGTCGCACTCGAACGCTTTTTGCAAATGGAACCGCTGCTTATCAATGTTTTCTTCCAATTCGTAAAGAACCGCTAAGCGAAGGTGAGCCACCGCAAACGTATCATCAACTTCGAGACACGCTTCATAATACCGTTTTGCCTCGTTCCAGCGCTCGAACGCCCGATACGTTTCGGCCAAGCGATAGAGCGGGAACGTGCTTTTTCGCACCTTGCTCGCCCGTTCGTATAAATCGATCGCTTTCGAAAACATGCCGCTTTGTTCATAAAGCACGCCGAGATAACAAAGCGCGTTTACATCGGTTGGACGCTCGTTGATGAGTTGCCCGAGAAAATCAATTCCGCGGTCGACAAGGAAATGGTCGGTCAGTTGTTCAATATAAAACTCGTACGCTTCTGTCACATCAAATTGCGCAAGGCGCAATCCTTCTTCAAGAAAGGCAAGCGCGATGCCTTTTTCTTTTGCTTCTATAGCTAGCTTATTGGCCAGGAGCATTTTTCCGGCATTTAATAGATATTCGCTGTTTTGAGCAAATAATGGCTTCTTATCCAACAGATACTGTTTTGCTTCATCGCGCTGCCCCCGTTGCATCATCACGTATGCAAGGCCGAGATGGGCAAAGACCTCTTTTTCCTCTTGCTCGAGCGCTTTTTGGTAATGCGCTTCCGCCTTTTCCGCTTCGTCTCGTTCCATATACCAGTCGCCAAGACGAACGTGTAATGCAGGGGAGCTTCCGGCCTTTGCCGCTCCTTCTAGCAAAACAGCTTCAGCTTTTTGCCAATCCCCTAACTCATTTTCATATAAATCTGCTAACGCCAAATACGGATACGGCTCTTTGCCATCAAGCACTTTAGCGACAAGAAAGCCGCGTTCCGCTTTACGGATCTTTCCTAGCCTTTCATCGCAACGCGCCCGTTCATACCATAGATGGGCATCGCGTTGATGGCGGCGCAGCAATTCGTCAAAAAAGGCGCGCGCCTCCTGAAATTGTTTGGCATGAAATAACATGATGCCATGGTTCGTGCCAATAAACGGATCGTCAGGGTGTATCGTTAAAGCGATTTGCGACAGTTCCAGCCCTTTCTTTTCCTTTCCGCCGTACGTGGTGCTAAGGGCCATATAGCTCCAGACGTCGGGCTGGTCGGGATCGAGCTGGAGCGAAGCCCGGAAATGGCGGCTTGCTTCTTCGTACCGGCTTTCGTAAAACGCGATCCGTCCCTGTAAATAGTGATAGAGCGGACTGTGGTTTTTTCTTTTCACCCGCGCCAGCACCGCTTCGGCCCGTTCGATTTCTTTCACATACACATACGCTTTCGCCGCCGCAAGCAACAAATCATTAATATCACCGTATTTAGCAAGTACCCGCTCGGTATAGTCGAGAAGCAGTTCTTTCGCTTCTTCCGTGCTAAAATGTTTGACGACATACAGCCATGTGTATGGGATGTGTTCGTGTTTGCGCAAAAACGCGAGAAACGGCGCCATATACGCTTGTTCATCTTCATCCATTTTTTCGGCGAAGGCATGAAGTTGACGGAAATATTGATCTTCCGCTTCCGGCAGCGACACGGCAATCGCTTCTTTTTCCCGGGGAATCGCAGCAATCGACAAATAATGTGTTCCTGCATACCATTTTTCGACTTCGTCATAAGCAACGACAAATGGCTCGAGCATGTTTGGGTCTTGCACGTAAAACGCCCCGAGGCGCTCATCATAGCCGAACAATACTTGCACATGGGACGATTGTTCGTAATCGACGCTTAACAGCACGGGAATTCCAGCATCGAGCAGCCGTTTCCACCGCTCCGCTGAACCGATGAAAAAGCGGCATAAAAAGCCAAGCGTTTCCAAATAATGTACCGTCGTCGACAATTTTGAACCGCGCACATCGAAAATATGCTCGGCCACTTCATCTTGTGTGCGTTCCTTACCTAACAGCCGCAGCATCATTTCCAAACTTGCGGGCACACAATAATTATGCTTTTGTACAACAGGCACAAGCGGCAAGATCACTTGCGGCAGAGAAGCTCGTTCGCTTGCACGCGCGTATGGCGTAGATACCAATGATTTCTCTCTTTGAACAAGCGCCGCTAGTTCATCGAACTTGCCAAGCTTGTAATAGATTTGCGCACGCACATGGGCAAAATAGCGGCGGTGAACATGAAACGGAGTGAGACGGTCGACCTCGTCCATCGCTTCGAGCGCTGCCTTGTACTCATGCAAATCGCGCAACCGGCGCGCTTTTTCGGCATATAGTGCCGGTACTTGCGGAAACCGTTTGATGCCGCATTCAACGATTTCCAGTGCTTTCCGCTGACAGCCGTTTAGCGCGTACAAGTCGGCCAAAAGCAAATGGCACATATCGCCGCGCTCCGGCTCATCCAATCCTTTCCGTAATATTTCTTCCGCTCTATTGCGATCGTCGGTTTCCATATAAAAGTATCCCCATTTATCGTACATCGGAATAGTTTCATATCGTTCTACCACGTTCATCCACTGCCGTGCTTCTTCGATCCGGCGCATTTCTAAAAGAGCGCGCACAAGTGTAAAAGCAGCACGCGCGATATGTTCCGGTTTTTCCTTTCCGTTCGCGATCGCTTCTTCCAAGCGCGGCCGCAGCGCTTCCTCGACATCCAACGGCCGTCGTTCTTCAATCCACTCATCACATACCCACGTCAGCGTCTGCAGCGTCGAAAAGCGGCGGTGGGCGTAGCGCGCCAACAGCGCGCTATGGCGGTACATTAACGCATAATCAAACAAGCGGATCAGATGATGAAACGAGTCCGCTGATTGCCATGCCCGCAGCGGCATCCTCCAGCAAAATGGACGCCCGTTTGCTTCCTGAAGCATCGGCTTTATTTCCTCTAATGCTTCGATAATGCGTTTTTCTTTTATATAGGTTGCGATTCGTTCTATATTCATGTACGAAGCTCCTTTTCTTTCTTCCATTTCATACTATAACTGTACAATCCTGCCCAACAGATGTTGCCAACTTTTCGTGATATTTTTAGTGTAAAATGAATCGCAGAGAAGTGCTATAAGTTTTTAGAAATAACGGATGGGAAATCAATCCTATCTTTCTAACAAAAAAGATTTGCCGCGGATGATGGCGGGCAAATCCTTTTTGTGAAAAAACTATTTGTTCGCATGTGCGGCAAAAAAGCGCAACGATAAATCGATAATCGTTTGCTGGTCATAGTCGAGCGTCGCGACATGGTAGCTGTTTTTCAAGGATACAAGCTCTTTTTCCGCCGAGCTGATTTTCTCCAAAATAAGCCGTGAGTTATCGGGCGGAACGACATGGTCTTCTTCCGACACAAAAATGAGCGCCGGACACGTAATGCGGTGAAGGTTGTTTCTTACTTTCTCCATCAGTTTAACAATTTGTTGAAGTGAAGCGGTTGGTGTTTTTTCATACGCCAGCTCTTGCACTTCCGGGTTTTTGATATCCGAGCCGATCGCGTCTAAGTAGCGCGGTAGCTCAGCACGATGAGCGGCACCGTCAGCTATGACCGGAATGTCGATCGCCGCATTAATCGGAACGATACCTTGAATGTCAGGATAGGTCTCGGCCATATACAAGGTGAGCGTCCCGCCCATCGACAATCCCGTCACAAAAATAGTGTCACACCGCTCTTTCAGCCATTGGTACCCCTCTACAACGGAATCAATCCAATCTTCGTATGTCGTCTGTTCCATATCTTCATAATGCGTTCCATGTCCTTTCAGACGCGGGCCGCAAACGGTATAGCCCGCCTTGGCGTACGCTTCGCCTAACGGACGCATGCTTTGCGTCGTGCCGGTGAAACCGTGGGAAACCAAAATGCCCACCCGGCTTCCTTCAAAATAAAACGGCTCCGCCCCTGGCAGTACAGGATACTTCTCTTTCATCGCCTCTCCCCCGCTTTAGAAAATGCACTTCCTTTTATCTTTTATTTCGCTGTGGACAAGACTTTTTCCTTTTTTCTCATCGAAATAAAGCAAGCGAATGCCACCATTCGGAAAACAGCTGTTCTTTTGCACCGATATAGACAAGCAAGGCAAACGCCACGTAAAAAAGCGCTTTTTCGACGAGATTGCCTGTGCGATAGATAGGAATTTTCAATCGCTTTACGGTGAACGGCCAAAAGAGAGGCACGCCTTGGACAGAGAAAAAGTCTTCGAGAATATGAAACAAATAGCCGAGCACAAAGCCAGCCGCAAATAACGAAGACGATTCCCAAGAAATGACGAGAGCAATAACCCCCCATACAACAAGTGAATGGGTCATACCGCGATGGCCAAATGCTTCTTTTACTTTATTGGACATCCCCATTGAGCGTCGCCCGACGTATGACTTCGGTTCATCAATGTCGGGGAGCAAACTGCCGATGACGACTCCCGCCGTATAGCTTGCTGTAAAGGAAAGCGATGTGTACGCGGCGGCCGCCGCCCCAAGGCATAATGACGTAACAATATGGCTATGGTATCGCATTTATCCTCCTCATTATGTAAAACTTTTTCTCTATTATAACACAAGAAAGGAATGTTTGTTCGTTTTTTCGTCACCGTTTGACAAATTTGTGACAATCGCGTCAACTGTGACAAAGTTAACATCCCTTTATTTCCATTATGGCTATAGTAAAATTACAAACATTGATAAGGAGTGAACAAAATGAAACGAAAACGATCACCGTTATGGAACCGTTTCAAATATATGAAACCGATCGAACGGTATGCGAATGAGCATAGCGAAGCAACCTACGGCGACCGCGCTTGGGAAAATGCGTACCGCCGCCGCTGGCAGCACGATAAAGTCGTTCGTTCAACCCACGGTGTCAACTGCACAGGTTCATGCAGTTGGAACATCTACGTAAAAGATGGCATCGTTACCTGGGAAGGACAACAGCTCGATTATCCATCAACCGGGCCGGATATGCCGGATTTTGAACCGCGCGGCTGTCCTCGCGGCGCGAGCTTCTCTTGGTACATTTACAGCCCGCTGCGCGTCAAATACCCATATGTGCGCGGCGTGTTAATCGACATGTGGCGAGAAGCGCTGCAAACACACAAAAATCCGCTCGATGCATGGAAAAGCATCGTTGAAAATCCCGAAAAGGCAAAACGTTATAAACAGGTGCGCGGAAAAGGGGGATTTGTCCGCGTCAGCTGGGATGAAGCGTTAACGCTTGTCGCTGCTTCCTTATTATATACTGTCATCAAATACGGCCCGGACCGCAATGTCGGTTTTTCGCCGATCCCAGCGATGTCGATGGTCAGCTATGCCTCTGGGGCTCGCTTTATGCAGCTCATGGGCGGGCCGATGCTTAGCTTTTACGATTGGTATGCAGACCTGCCGCCAGCATCGCCGCAAGTTTGGGGAGACCAAACTGACGTTCCCGAATCGAGCGACTGGTATAACTCCGGCTACATCATTACATGGGGCTCGAACGTACCGCTTACTCGAACGCCGGACGCTCACTTTTTAGCGGAAGTCCGTTACCGCGGCACGAAAGTCGTTTCCGTCAGCCCGGATTACGCCGAATCGACAAAATTTGCCGACGACTGGCTCAGCGTAAAACCAGGAACAGACGGCGCACTCGCGATGGCGATGGGACATGTCATTTTAAAAGAATATTATGTCGATCGGCAAGTTCCTTACTTCCAGCAATATGCGAAAACGTACACCGATTTTCCGTTCGTCGTCACCTTGAAAAAAGATGGCGACAAATGGATAGCCGGCCGCTTCTTGCAGGCAAAAGACCTCGGCCGCAGCGTCACCAACTCCGAATGGAAGCCGGTCGTTTACGATGAAAACAAAAAAACGTTTGCGATTCCGCATGGAACAATCGGTTCGCGCTGGGACGATCAAGGAAAATGGAATTTACATATGGTGGATGAAGAAACGGAACAGCCGATTGAACCTTGTCTATCGTTTTTAGGGAGCGAAGACGAGCTCGTTACGATTCATATTCCGTACTTTACTAATGAAGGAAGGGAAACGATTGAACGCGTCGTCCCGGCAAAAAAAATACAAACCGAAAATGGCGAAACGTATGTGACGACCGTCTATGATCTTGTCCTTGCCAATTACGGCATTGACCGCGGTATTGGTGGAAACGTCGCCCGTACGTACGATGATCTTGTTCCATTCACGCCGGCATGGCAAGAAGCGATTACAGGCGTGAAACGGGAGCTTGCCATTAAAATCGCGCGCGAGTTTGCGCAAAACGCGATTGATACTAATGGCCGCTCGATGATTATTGTCGGCGCTGGCATTAACCACTGGTTCCACTCCGATACGATTTACCGCGCCGTCTTAAACCTCGTCTTATTTGTCGGCGCACAAGGCGTCAACGGCGGCGGCTGGGCGCACTACGTCGGACAAGAAAAACTGCGGCCGGTGGAAGGATGGCAAACGATCGCAACGGCACGCGATTGGACGATGCCGCCGAAATTGCAAAACGGCACATCGTTCTTCTATTTTGCGACCGATCAATGGCGATATGAAGAAATGCCGGTCGATGAACTTGTATCACCGCTTGTGAAAAAAGCGCGCTATTCCCATTACGCAGATTATAACGTTCTCGCCGCCCGGCTTGGCTGGCTTCCGTCTTACCCGACGTTTAACAAGAACGGCATTGACCTTTACAAAGAAGCTATCGCCAATGGAGCAACGACTCCGGAACAAATCGGAAATTACGTGGCCGAACAGCTCAAAACAAGGCAATTGCAATTTGCGATCGAAGACCCGGACAATGAAGTAAACTTTCCAAGAAACTTAATCGTTTGGCGCGCGAACTTAATTTCCAGCTCGGGCAAAGGCCATGAATATTTCTTAAAACATTTGCTCGGCACGACGCACGGTTTGTTAAACGATGATGAGGACAGCCTGCGGCCGCAAGAAATTACATGGCGCGACGAGGCGCCGGAAGGAAAGCTCGACTTATTAGTGAACCTTGATTTTCGCATGGCGGGAACAGCGCTTTATTCCGATATTGTTCTTCCGGCGGCGACATGGTACGAAAAACACGATTTAAGCAGTACGGATATGCACCCGTTCGTGCATCCGTTCAATCCAGCGATTTCTGCACCATGGGAAGCACGCTCGGATTGGGACATTTTTAAATCGTTAGCGAAAGCCGTCTCCGATGTCGCCAAACAAATCGGCATGAAGCCGGTCAAAGAGGTCGTCGCCACCCCGCTCTTGCACGATACAGCACAAGAACTGGCGCAGCCGTTTGGCCAAGTGAAAGACTGGAGCAAAGACGAGTGCGAACCGATTCCAGGAAAAACGATGCCGAACATTCATGTCGTCGAGCGCGATTATACGCTTATTTACGATAAAATGATTTCCCTTGGACCGAACGCAGCCAAACAGCCAATGGGCATAAAAGGCATCGCTTGGTCAGCCAAAGACGAATACGAAAAATTGAAAAAGACGTTAGGAACGATCAAACGTGCTTCGATCGCCGCCGGCTGCCCGGACATCAGCGATGCGAAAAAAGCAGCGGAAGCGATTCTCACGCTATCATCGACAACGAACGGAAAAGTGGCGGTGAAAGCATGGAAAGCGCTCGAGAAAAAGACGAATTTGCAGCTCGCCGATTTAGCGAAAGAACGCGAGGAAGAATGCTTTACGTTCGAACAAATTACGGCGCAGCCGAAAACAGTGATCACCTCGCCGGCGTTCAGCGGTTCGGAAAAAGGCGGCCGGCGCTACTCGCCGTTTACGACCAACGTCGAGCGATTCATTCCGTGGCGTACGCTCACCGGGCGGCAGTCATTCTACTTGGATCACGAATTAATGCACGAATTTGGTGAAACGATGGCTACCTTTAAGCCGATATTGCAGCACCGCCCGTTCTCGAGAAAACGGCCGGAAGCAAAAGGAAAAGAAATCATTTTGAACTATTTAACGCCGCATAACAAATGGTCGATTCACAGCATGTATTTCGATTCGTTGCCAATGCTCACCCTTTTCCGCGGCGGCCCGACCGTCTGGATCAACAAAGAGGATGCCGCAGAAGCCGGTATACGCGATAACGATTGGATTGAATGCTTCAACCGCAACGGCGTCGTCGTTGCCCGCGCCGTTGTTTCCCACCGCCTGTCGCGCGGAATGGCGTTTATGCATCACGCACAAGACCGCCACATTAACGTGCCAGGCACGAAGCTGACGAACAATCGCGGCGGCACACACAACAGCCCGACGCGCATTCATGTGAAACCGACGCATATGATCGGCGGGTATGCGCAATTAAGCTACGGCTTTAACTATTACGGCCCAACGGGAAATCAACGCGACTTGTACGTCATTATCCGCAAATTAGAGGAGGTCGATTGGCTTGAAGATTAAAGCGCAAGTCGGCATGGTGATGAACTTGGATAAATGTATCGGCTGCCATACGTGCAGCGTCACTTGTAAAAACACATGGACAAACCGTCCTGGAGCGGAGTACATGTACTTCAATAACGTCGAGACAAAACCGGGAATCGGTTATCCGAAACAATGGGAAGACCAAGACAAATATAAAGGTGGCTGGGAGCTCAAAAACGGCGAGCTCCGGCTCAAATCCGGCTCGAAAGTAACCCGTCTGCTTAACTTGTTTTACAACCCGTACCAGCCAACGATCGATGATTATTACGAACCGTGGAATTACGATTATGAAACATTGATCAACAGCCCGCAAAAACGCCATCAGCCGGTTGCTCGCCCGAAATCGGCCATTACCGGCGAATTCATGGAACTGTCATGGGGTCCAAACTGGGAGGACGACCTTGCCGGCGCCCATATTACCGGGTTGAGAGATCCAAACGTTGTCAAAATGGAGCAGTCGATTCAAGCGGAGTTCGAAAACGTCTTTATGATGTATTTGCCGCGCATTTGCGAGCATTGCATCAATCCATCGTGCGTCTCGAGCTGCCCGTCAGGAGCGATGTATAAACGCGACGAGGACGGCATCGTCCTCGTCGATCAAAACGCCTGCCGCGCCTGGCGCCATTGCGTAACGAGCTGTCCATATAAAAAAGTATATTTCAACTGGCAAACAAATAAAGCAGAAAAATGCACGCTCTGCTTCCCACGCATTGAGGCAGGCATGCCGACGATCTGCGCGGAAACGTGTGTCGGCCGCATCCGTTACATCGGTGTCATGCTTTACGATGCCGACAAAGTGAAGGAAGCGGCGAGCGTAGAAGGCGAAAAAGAGCTGTACCATGCCCAGCTTGGCATTTTCCTCAACCCGCACGATCCGGAAGTGATCGTAAAAGCAAAAAAAGAAGGCATTCCAGACGAATGGATCGAAGCAGCGCAGCGTTCGCCGATTTATAAAATGATTGTCGATTGGAAAATCGCGCTTCCGCTTCATCCGGAATACCGGACATTGCCAATGGTATGGTACATTCCGCCATTAAGCCCGATTATGAACATGTTTGAAGGAAAAGGAAGCAAAGCGAATGCGGAAGACATTTTCCCGGCGATTGACGAAATGCGCATCCCGATCGAATATTTGGCGAACTTACTGACAGCCGGCGACGAAACACATATCCGCATTACGTTGAAAAAAATGGCGGCGATGCGCTCATATATGCGCGCAAAACAAACGAACAAACAGCCGGATGTCCGCATTATTGAAGAACTCGGGCTAAGCGAGCAAGATATCGAAGACATGTATCGTCTGCTCGCCATCGCAAAATACAATGACCGCTTTGTCATTCCTGCCTCCCACCGTGAAGAAGTCGCGGAACTATACGCCGAACAAGGAAGCTGCGGGTTGGCGTTTGCCGGCGGTCCTGGCGCCTGCGGCACACTTTCTTAATGGAGGTGAGGAAACATGAATAAAGAACAAATGCAAACGGTGTTTTTATGCGCGTCCCATCTATTGTCCTATCCCGATGAAGAATGGGCGGACTCTCTCGCTGATTGCCTCGAGGCAATCAGCGTCGTCCCAAACGACGCCATCGTCGAAAAAATGAGCGCTTTTATTCACGACATCCAATCGATGCCTGCCCGCAAACGGATGGAACAATATGTCGAAGCATTTGATTTCGGCAAAAAAACGAATTTATATGTGACCTACATGAATACAGGCGAACAGCGCGAACGCGGTCTCGAGCTATTGCAGCTGAAACAGCGCTATAAAGCGGCTGGATTTGATATGACTGAGCAGGAACTCCCGGATTATTTGCCGCTCATGCTTGAGTTCGCCGCTTATGCCGAACAGGAGCACGTCGTGCCGCTCTTTGCCGCATACGCCGATAACATCGATGAAATACGGAAACAGCTTGCCGCGGGCAGCAGCCCTTATGCCGCGGTGTTGGACGCAATTTTTCTCGCATTTGCAGAACTCGGTGTGACGCCGACTCCGAAAGGAAGTGTGTAACCGTGTTGGAGCAATTTCTTTGGGTGATTTTCCCTTATATTGTGTTAACGATTTTTATTGGCGGGCATATTTGGCGTTATCAATACGACCAATTCGGCTGGACATCGAAATCGAGCGAAGTATTGGAAAAGAAGCAATTGCGGCTTGGCAGCCTGCTGTTCCATTGGGGAATTTTGTTTGTGTTCGTCGGCCACGTCATGGGCATTTTAATTCCGGAATCGATGTACGCAACGCTCGGCATAACGGAAGAAACGTACCATCTCATCGCCCTTGCCGGCGGTATTCCGGCAGGATTGGCCGCTCTTATTGGGCTTCTCATTCTGATCCGCCGGCGCGCGACCGTCAAACGGGTGCGGATTACAAGCAGCCGCGGTGACTGGATCGCCCTCTTGTTCTTGGCGATGGTCATCGCAACGGGGCTGTCATCGACGCTGCTGAACGTCGATTCGCATGGTTTCGATTATCGAACAACGATCGGCCCTTGGTTCCGGAGCATCCTTCTATTCCATCCCGATCCATCTTACATGGAAACCGTGCCAGTTTGGTTTCAAATTCATATTTTGGCTGCTCTCGGCATTTTCGCTGTCTGGCCGTTTACGCGGCTCGTGCATGTGTTTAGCCTTCCACTTCGCTACTTGCGCCGAAGCTATGTCGTTTACCGCAAACGCATGCCGAAACAGGCAGAACAGCCGTATAACATTCATTGATTGAAACGTGTCCGAATCCCTCTTTTATATATAATCTATCTCTCCCACCTCCTCCTTTCTTTCAGGGGTGGGTGATTTTTTGTGCGTATGTAAAAAATGGGATGCACCTATGAAGGAGGCATCCCGTTTTTTCTTATATTTGGTTGATTTTTTCCGCCAATTCTTCTTTTTCTTCGTCGGACAACAGGCGTTCGGCCATCGGAAATAGCACGTTTTCTTCTTTCATAAAGTGTTCTGCTAAAATATGATAAGCGTCGATCACCTCATTGGCGAGCGCCACCGCACTTTCACGGTTAACCGTTTCCGGAAGCTCCACGGTTTTCGTTAAAAAGGAAGCGAGCCGCTGATTCGCCTGATCATGTTCATACTCCATGACGGCAATCGGGCCGGATGTTCTTCCAATATACTGCGCCATCATTGGAAACAGCACGCCTTCTTCCCGCTCGGAGTGCGGATCGAGTTCATTCACAAATGACTGTACACTTTCCCGCAACGCAAGCAACCGTTCCTTCCAATTTTGCCCTTCCTCGTCGCCGATTGCTTGTGCAAGTTCAAACATACGCTGTTTTAGCTCACGCAACGGTCCATGCTCCTGTTTTAAACGCTCTAAACCTGGGCATAGCTCCACTTCTTCATGTCCGCCCATATGACAAAACAAATGCATCATCCATCCCTGGTTACTAAAATCTATAAAAATCGACACATCGCGATGGAACCAGGAAACACCGCTTGCCGCTCGGATTCTCACCGAGTTCCATCAGGAAGGGAATCCCCTTGTCATTCACCTGCTGTGAAAGACACCCCGTGGCTCGCTGTTAGCGACGGCACCTGTCGCGCACCATTCCTTCCCTCGGTCAGTACACGACAACGATTTTAGTAACCAGGCTACACCTCCTTCAGTTGAATTTGATACTGGTTCAGCCAGCAGAATTGGTGCAATATGTTCCATAATGACCATTCATGCTCTTGTTTGAAATTCTCGATTTTACGTAACATCATCGCGATATATTGGCGTTGTTTCTTGCCGCTTTTCGATTGCTTGTAGGATTCTTCCATCGACCCTAACACGGCAACCAAATGGCGTTTCACTTTCGTTTTTATGGTGTCCATGAGTTCTTTTGGCAATCGTTCACGATACCCTAATCCTCGTCTGCCAATCACCAAAGCGGCACTTTCATGGACGGATAGCCCATATTTTTTCATATACTTGAAACGACCGATAACACTTGTGTACGCCGGATTCACTTTTTTGATGCGAAACCCAAGCCTTAAGCCCCGACGAAGGATCATTTCCGTCAGTTTTTTCTTGTTGAAATGATGGGTCAAGCGATTGAATCGTTTGTCTGTATCGTGCTGCTGTCTTAGTTGGATGTTTTCGATGACCACTGCCCCAACATTCTCTTGAAGCAGCCAGTCATATACATCGCGCACCGTTTCACCAATGAGGTTATTTCTCTTATTCGCTCTTACGTATTCCAGTTCATGACAGTAAAACACCTTTGATTGAAGAAAGTTTCCTTGTTTTGAAACGATGCTTACGGCGATTCGATCAATATTGATATCAATCCCAGCGATCCGTTCCGCTTGAATCGGTTCATCATAGGCAAGTTCCCTGCCATATACCTCTTCTTCATAGATGAGATGAACGTAATATTCCCCGTTTTTGCGTTTGATTTCAACGGTATATGATCGATATTCGATAATGGGCTTTCCTTTTGCGTTTACTCCGACTGGTTCTCCCATGACGAGATCGATGATTTCCTCTTCATATTTTTCAGGTACAGACACAAGTAACCTCAAGCGGGGAGCGTGTTTTCCTTTTTGTTGTCCAAGTGGATTCGCAATTTCTACATAACATTCATCAGTGTGATCGTCATACACGAGGCGAATATTTAAATTTCCTTTTTTGCTTTTATCGCCTCTGGCATACAACTGATTGGAGCGCAAATCTTTCCATTCTTCGTTCGTGATGTTTCCTTTCAAGCGCTTGTAAAAGTTTTGTTTTCCGCCAAAAATCACACGTGGAATCGTTCCTTGGTCGAGATGGTGCTTTAGCTCGGCTTCTTTGGATTTCAGTTTTTCTAATCGTCGGTGTAATCCGGCTAAACACGTTGGAAGATCGACTTTTTTCGGTGTTTTTCTACCATGTTGATACTCATCGATTTTCTTTTCGGTTTTTTCGATTTTCGCTTGCACATCCTCCAGCCTTATTGGAAGCAGCTCACGTTGGGAAGAAATCAGCGATTGAGCAAGCAAGACAGCATCTTCGGCAAACCGTTTGTTAAGCCGAAATGGGCGCGGAAGGTGCTTGATGATGTCTTTTGCGTTCCTTCCCTCCAGCAAACGGTTGAACGCGTATCGCTTCGCGGAACCAAAGACGCGCATCAACTCATCCAATGAGCGAAGTTGTGATTCATCATGAGAAACGATTTTCATCCCCCGAGCCGTTTTCATCCCCTTGCCTTCCCCCATGTTTGGATCCTTAAGAACATATATTCGCCAACTCTTCTTCATTTCCTTTTAACATAGGGAAGGAGGAGATAATTTTTTATCATCAGACAGGAGAGGGTGGAAAAGATGGAGAACATCCGCCTCTCCACATCCAATAACAGAAGATATTGACATGATTTCACACATTTTTATAGATGTTTATCAAACTGCTTATACCTGCTATCATTTCTTTGTTATGATTGTACCTTGTTTCTCACAAACACGTTGTGAGCAATATCACACCGATAGATAAAAAATCACGCAAGAGAGCCTCCTTGCGTGATTTTTTATCATGCTAATAAGTTTATGAGGATGAAATCCTTCAGCGCTGTTTATGCAAAAGTTTTCTTCTGTTCAAAATACTGCGATAACGTGACAATCATCGCCCCCATTCGCTCCAGTTTAGGAGCGATCACTCTAGTAATTCCTTCTTCTTGAAGCGCTTCTTGCGCGACTTTTCCAACCGCACAGGCAACGACATGCTCATTCAATATTCGGCGAAACAGCTCGATATCTTTTTGCTCCTTTACAAAAGAAAATAAAAAGCGGACTTGCACCGCCGCTGTAAAGCAAACGGCATCGACTTCGCGGCGCACGATTTCCTCATACAGCGTTTCCAATGTTTGCGAATCTGGCGCTACATGGCGATATGGAAGCAATTCGCTGTAGGATGCGCCGTTTTCGGTTAGATATTGCTTAAGCGCCGGCGCGGTATCGCCGTGCAGTTGCACTACGACCTGTTTCCCTGTCAATGTAAATTCTGCCAAGGAGCGGATCAGCCCTTTTGTGGTGCCATCATCGCTGACAGCGATAGGAGAAATGCCGATTTTTTTCAGCGCCGCGACCGTTTTATAGCCGCGCGCCGCTACGTGCGCCTTTTGTATGGCGGTCAGCCATTCTTCTTTTATGTTTCCTCTCTCTGCCGCCTCCAGCAACGTTTCCACTCCGATACCTGTTGTAAAAATAAACCAATCCGGGCACACGGCCATTACCGCGCGCATTTCCTCTTCTAGCTCCTTCTCTTTCAAAAATACCGTTCCTTGCGCCGGCCGCACGACTGCAATTCCGCCTTGTTTTTCAATCAGCGTCGACATTTCTTCCAGCTTCCGTGACGCGCATAACGCAATACGTTTTCCACGCATCTTTCCCCTCTCCTTCCCTAGATACGAATACCTTTATTGTAAAATACCGCCTTTCTGCCACGCAATACAAAAAAGAGCGGTCCTTTAGGAGCACGCTCTTTTCCTTCTTGCCTAACGAGTATGTACCATGTATTTTTCTCTTCGATCAAACGACCCGTAAATGCGCGTCGGCTCAATGGAAACCACATGGTCTAACGAGATGTTGATCAAGTTCATGTTGCGGTTATAGACAAATAATTTCCGCCCATCTTTGTAAAGTTTTACAGGCAAAAACGTTGCCTCTCCTTGCTTTGTTTTAATTTTAACCTGCTGCTTTTCTTCAATCCACACCATCAACTGCTTATACAGCTCCCGCATGATCGAAAAAATCCCCCTTGATATAGCATTTGCTTACAATTATAAAAACAAATGGCGGGAGAAGGAATGAAGAAAAATCAACAAATTATTATACCCATTTCCGAAAATATTGTCGATAAAAAGAGACGCAGGGGACTGTCCTGCGTCCATGTTCTAACTTAACGATACAACAAGATACGCGCCGCTGAACGATCGGCACTTTCGCCAATGACACGGATTTTCAATCCATAATTTGGAACATTTCTTCCCGCATCGATAACCTCTTTATTTTCGTAAGAGCTGCTGTCGTCAAATAGCGGCAATGGCGATGTATGATTATCGATTAACTTCGAATCGTTGAGCTCGAGGCGGAATTTCTCCCCTTTTTGCACACTGAACGCGGCATCATGGACTTGGTAACGTGTTGAGGCCGGCGTGTTGCCTGACCATTTCAACGTTTTTTGGTCCGCATCGACAACGCCGAGGAATCCGTCGCCTGGATGAATGCCTGTCCAGTTGTTGTCGTACAACTCGTCGACATACCACACAACAAGCCCTGGATCGTATGATAACAATTGATCGCCGCGGAGAATATGAGCCAATCCTTCATCGACTCCGTGGTGGTTACGCCATTCGAGCAAATAATAATGTTTCGAATACCATTTTCCATTGCTTTTTGTAAAACCATTCAAAGTAAAGAGCGGCTCTTTCTCGACGTCGTCTTTCAACACTGTCACATCGTCCGCCGTCACTTGCACATCGTCGACATACCAGCCTGCTTCGGCAACATAAACATCGGTCACATAGTGGAACCGAAGCTCGATCGTTTTTCCTGCATAAGCGGATAAATCAAATTGCGCGTCCACCCAGCCGTTGGAAGAACCGGTAATCCCATTTCCTGGATTTTGTCCGTTCGGATTGTCCGTTGTTGTAATTGTGCCTGGAACGGTTACCCATTTGTTAGAACCGTTTTCTTTCACTTCGACAGACGCATAATCCCAATCTTTTTCAATTTGATACCACGTTTTAAACGTTAATTTCGCTTGTTTTGCTTTCGTTAAATCTAACGTTACCGACATCGATTGGTCCAAATTATTTCCTTTTCCGGAGAAGTAAGCATACGTTCCGCTCGCTGGAGTCGTGACGACTGTTTCTTTATCCGGCAGGTTGATGCGAACAGCATCGTTGTTCGTTCCTTTCGTGCTTGCCTGATCCAACAAGAATTCGACGCCGTCTTTCGTAATTTCATTGAAATCGACCGTCGTTCCTGTCAGCCAGTTGCTTCCCGGCATCGTGGTTTGCAAAAATTCCTTCGCCCATGCGCTGAAGCCGGTCGGCTCTGTACCAGGAATTTTTCCCGCCCAGCTGCCGCTTGACATAATCGACCAGTAAGCGATCGGTTCGCCTAATCCTGAATATTGCGTGTCATACTCGTCCGGCAAGCCTAGGTCATGACCATATTCATGAGCAAACACCCCTGCCGCGCCGTCGGCCGGTTCAATCGTGTAGTCATACGCAGCAAGCTGTCCGCTCCAATACGGGACATCAGTCGATGTATCCGGAATGCGGAATACTCCCCCTAAATTCCAACGGTGCGACCAAATCGCATCGCTGCCAAGCTGTCCGCCGCCTGCTTCCTCTCCAACACTAGAGTGAACAATCATTAAATGGTCAATTAAACCGTCCGGCTCACGGTAATTGCCGTCTCCATCCAAATCGTAACGGTCTTCTTGGTCAAACTGCCGCAAATCGATGCTCGGATCTTTGGCGGCGGCCGCAAGCGCCTCTTTTACGAGCGCACGGGCATTGGCATCACTCCCATCAGGATCCGGCACGTTGCCGCCGTAATATTTGGCCGGGTATTTTGCCTTATACCAGCCAGCGACTGCACCTTCAATCGAATAGCTTCCTCCAGACTGCTGTTCATAATATTTTTTCACTGAAATTAATTTTTCGCCATTCGGTCCTTCATAATAGCCGTCTTGATCACCAAAAATCATATCATAATAATGTTCTTTCGAATAATCTTTATAATACATGTCTGTTTCGCCCGGCTGAATCGAATTATGCGGAAAATCCGGGTATTCTATTAAAAGCACCAGTACCCGGTCGACCCGTTTTCCTCCGTTCCACGCTTCCTCTTGCACAGAAGGAACGGTTGTATTTTTCGATTGTCCTAGTTTCTTTCCTTTTCCATTTAAAACGCTATTTTTCTGATAGTTTTCTTGCAGCATTTTTTCTCGTTTTGCTTCTTGTTTATACAATTCTCCCTTTTCTCTTACAGTGTGTGACACTTTTTCTTTTAAATAAGTTCGAACCGCTTCTTCCGCTTCAACCGGTGTCGTATTGGCAGAAATTTTTCCGCTTTTTTTCAGCATTTCTACCAGCTTTTCTTCATTCGCAATCGCTAAATCCACCGGCCCTCCTTGCTGTGCTGCATACATCGCCGGCTCTTTCGCCTGTACGTTCGGTGCGGCCACACTAGGCACGCTCCATAACCCTACCCCCAATGACAGCGCCATCACCGCCGAAAAAATAGACCGCTTTTTCAAAAAAACTCCCCCCTAAAATGTAAATTTTTTATAATTAAAATATTATAGAATAGTAGAAAAAATCAAAAGATATTTCGTGCTATAAATAAAATGATGCTTTAGGCCTATAATTTTTTGTTGAAAAACGAAGATTTATGTCAAAAAAACACTATGAATTCGCCCTTAACATTCGCCACTTTTTCTGTTTACAATTTAGTATATTAGCAGTAATTGCTGAATTTGCTTCGAACGTACCGCATTACGTGAAAGAAGGTGCAGCAATGCTTAATATTGTAAAAGACTTTTTGTTAAATTTGTTTTTTATCCTTCTTCCTATTTTTATTATTCCGATTTGGGTCGAACAACGAAATGTGCCGAAACATATTAAACAATATTTGCTTGTCGTCGTTTATGCCTTTGTCATTATTCTATGTATGACCATTCCTGTCGGCGCTGACGAAGAGCTTATCTTCGACTTGCGTCAAATCCCGCTTTGGCTAGGAAGTTTATATAGAGGAATGGCAACGAGCGTGTTTCTCTGTTTAGTAACGATTGGTTATCGTTCTTTATTTGAAGGAGTGGGGCTTTTTGTTACTATTGTTACTTCCGCCGTCATTCTGATTACAAGCATAGTATTGTCAAAAAAGTTTTTGCAGCTGCCGTCCAAACACCGTATATCGCTGGCAACAGCGCTGTCTGCGTTTTCCGGGATTTTAACAATTGGATTGGCCGAATTATTTTATGGCATTCCGGCACCGTCTGTTCTCCTTTCTCTGACCTATTTGCTCGTTCAGCCAATATGTATGTTCATCGCCTGTTCATTAAAAGAAATGATTTACAACAATATCACCTTGCGGAAACGAATTATCCGCGCGGAAAAAATGGAAGCGGTAAGCCATCTAGCGGCATCCATTTCCCACGAAATCCGCAATCCGCTCACGGCCGCGCGCGGGTTTATGCAATTGCTAGAGCAACACCATCTTCTGCCGGAAAAACGGAAGCAATACGCGCGAATCGCGATCGAAGAGTTAGACCGAGCCGAAACAATTATTACCGATTACTTAACTTTTGCCAAACCGGCACCGGAATCGGTAGAAAAGCTGAATGTCAAAACCGAAATCGAACGCGTGATTGATCTTATACGCCCGTTCGCCAATATGAACAGCGTGGAAGTGCAAGCAACCTTAGCTCCGTTTTCAATCACAGGAGAACGCGAGAAATTTCGCCAATGTTTGCTGAATATTATGAAAAATTCTGTCGAAGCAATGCCAAACGGCGGTGTGCTGCAAATTTACGTTTCGATTGAAAAGCAGCATGTGCTGATCCGTATTTCCGATACCGGTGTCGGCATGACAAAAGAACAAATAGAGCGGCTTGGGGAGCCGTATTTTTCAACGAAAGGGACGAAAGGCACCGGATTAGGAATGATGGTCGTATACCGCATTATTGAATCAATGAATGGAACGATTCATATCCAAAGTGAAGTACATAAAGGAACCGAAGTATCCATTTATCTGCCGCTTTCTTCCCCCCACTTGCCACATGAGGTTCGGAAAGAAAAAAGATTTTTGCCACGTCATAAACTAGGACGTCGTATATATATCCAACAGAAGAGAAGTGTGCGAATTTAATAGAGTTCAAAATACGCAGCAACAAAAATATGGCTATCCTTCGCAAAACGGATAGCCGTTTTCATTACAGTTGAAGCTGTTCGACCGGCCGAATGATCGTTCGAAACAAATGAATGAGCGAATTAAACGAATGGGCGATGCGGGCAAACTCATCTTTCGTATGAATGTGTAACTGCACCATTAAGTCGCCTTTTGCCGTTTGTAACGTTCTTTCTTCAATAAACGTAACATGTTGATGGACGGAACGATAAAACGCCGCAAACAAATATAGCACCGCTAGCGATACCGTGATAATCACAACGATCGTTTCCCATTTTACAACGTTCAATTGTTCATACTTTTCAGCAATGCGCATCTCCAGCAGTTGAACCATTTGCCCGGCTGCGGCAAACATTTTTTCCCGCGCTGGGCTTGTCGCTTCATAAAACGATTTCGTGTCGATCGTTATTTCATCTGCCGTCAATAATTGCGTATTGATGATGTTGGAAACGCAAAGATGAGGAATAATAAAAGAAATTTCTTTCCAAATAGAAGTCGATTTAAAAGAAATAGTCCAGGTCGAAATAAAATATTCACAATAAAAAAAGCCCCCCTTTATTTTTTTTGTCGAGAAGATCCTCACCTCTAAGCGGAGCATAGGTGGGGGATGAATCGGCATTTTTTTAGTAATCGTAATAGTTGAAAAACGTTCTTCTTCTGTCATAAAATATAAACAAATGTACCGAACTCACGTTCTGTTAAGGTGGAGAAAAGATGAAAAAAGCGTATTTTTCAAGAAGATTGTATAAATCCAAAATGGATATTCTTCATGTGACGGAAACATCTTATGCATTAGAGTTATTCCATCGCGCAAAGCGTTTCGCTTTTCAAACGCTGGTCCGGGAAAAGCGATGGGGACGAAAATTGCATCAAGAAAGTCTGCATATCGTTGTGAAGAAAAAATACGGACTGAATGACTATTTTGCCAACAGTGCCGTTCGAGAAGCCAATGCTCTTTTCTCTTCTCTAATGGAATTAAATAAAATGCACCTTCAACAGACAGAAGAAAAAATAAAAGATGTGAAGAAAAAACGGAAAACAGAACGAACCAAACTGACGAAATTACGCAAAATCAAAGAAAGTTGTATCAAAGGAAACCTACGGTTTCCGAAAAATACAAACTTTGTTTTGCATAAAAGCGGAATCATTTCTTTAGGATTAAAAGATCGTTCTTTCATTTGGATGAACACATATCTTTTTGAACATTGCTATCTCGATGTAGAAATCAAACGAACCAAAGCCAAAATTGGTCGTCTAACACATCGTTTGTATCGATTAGAACAAAAGAAAACCAAATTAAAAGAACACATCCCAAGTGCTGTGTTCGGAGGAAAAAAGTTGTTTAAACAGCAATTTACGAAAGAAGAGTTTATAAAGGACCACGAAGCTTGGAGAAAGCTCTTTTTAGCTGCACGAAATAAAGAAATGATCATCTCCGGCCGGAAAGATGCCGGTTCTGGGAATTTTGTATTCCATTACAATCCAGAAACCAATGAACTTCATATGACCTCCATAGGAGGTAGGGTAGTGATTTTTCCTGAAGTTGTATTTCCATATGGGCAAGAGATTGTAAATAAAGCGGTGACAGATCAAATCCAATGTAAAAACAAAAAAAGAGTATGGCAAACCAATTTCTTGGTCGATCGAAGATCACGGGGAATACTATATTATCAAATGTTTGGTGGATGTGGAATCGAATCCATATATTCATTTTTCTACTTCCGATGGAGTTATTGATGTAGATTGTAACTATAATCACATTGCCTGGACAAATGTTTCGAAAGATGGTAACTTTTTGGAAAGTGGAAAACTTTCGTTTTCGATAGAAGGAAAAACTTCGGGCCAGATTACAAAAATCATTGAAGCAGAAGCCATTGCTTTAGTGGATATTGCGGTTCGAAAGAAAAAACCTATTGTTTTGGAAAAGTTGGATACCACCTTATCCAAAACAGGGAATCGATACGGCAACAAGAAAGTAAATCGGATGAAGAGTATGTTCGCGTATCGGAAAATGATACAAGCAATCAAAAGCCGTGCCGATAAAATGGGAGTTGCTGTGATAGAAGTGAATCCGGCTTTTACTTCTGTCTCTGGGAAACTGAAATATATGCGCAAATTCGGTATCTCTATCCACCAAGCAGCTGCATTTACGATTGGCCGTCGAGGATTAGGATATAAAGAAAAAGCTCCAAAGGTGCTTAAAAAGTATGTCCCGAAAGATGTTTCTCACCATTGGAAGCATTGGTCTATTTTAGATAAAAAGTTTTCTGTTCGTACACATACGCTGTACCATCTTTTTAACGTGGACCAACCACACCAAGGAATAGATGTATTTCATCCATCCATGTTAGAAGAAGAAAAACGGCAACTAATAAAAACTTTGGCATAACAACAATTAATATAAAAATGTTGTTCATTCAAGAGCGCATTGTACCAGTATCTTACTCTCGTCACCGGAGCAGATGGCGATTCTAGGAGCTGGGTGCATTGCAATGCGTTCATTGGATGCCATACGAATGGAAGATGGTGTACCTTCTATATGTGCTTTCATAGGCATATAGCTGGTCGTCCCGAAAAGGGACACTTCGGACATCTTGTATGGCTACTCCTCTCGTTGAACGGAGGGGGTTCTTGAAACCTTTGAGCAACTACGGCCAGAGGAAACAAGAATCCCCCACTTCCACCGGCATGAGCCGGTAAGTGGGGGTAGTTCAATTATTTCCATGTTGTTTTTCTGCTACAATACACAATAGACTTGCGGTTTCACAAGCCGGCAAATATGAATGAAAAGGGGAATTTGGCATGATTCATGTGAAAACGGAAAGAGAAATAAAGCTAATGCACGAAGCGGGAAAATTATTAGCAGCTTGCCATCAAGAAGTCGCCAAGCTCATCGAGCCTGGGATCACAACCATGGAAATTGACCATTTTGTAGAAACATTTTTGGCAAAGCACGGAGCAACGCCAGAGCAAAAAGGGTATCGTGGATATCCTTATGCAACATGTGCCTCGATTAACGACGAAATTTGCCACGGTTTTCCGCGCAACGAGCCGTTAAAAGAAGGCGACATTGTCACGATCGATTTTGTCGTCAACCTGCATGGCGCCCTTGCCGATTCGGCATGGACCTACGCCGTCGGCAACGTGAGCGAAGAAGTGCAAAAATTGCTTCATGTGACAGAGCAATCGCTCTATAAAGGGATTGAGCAGGCGGTCATCGGCAACCGGATCGGCGACATCGGCCACGCCATTCAAACATACGTAGAAGCAAACGGCTTCTCCGTCGTCCGCGATTTCACCGGACATGGAATCGGACCGACGATTCACGAAGAGCCATATATTCCGCACTTTGGGGAAAAGGGAAAGGGCATGCGCTTAAAAGAAGGAATGGTGATCACGATTGAGCCGATGGTCAATATCGGCGCATGGCAAAGCAAAATGGACCCAAACGGATGGACCGCGCGGACAATCGACGGCTCCTACTCCGCACAATATGAACATACGATCGCGATTACCAAAAACGGTCCGCTCATTTTAACGGCCCTTTCCTAAGCTCACTGCACTTAGGAAAGAAACGTTGGAATAGAAAACAAAGGACTAGCCGCTTTTGGCTTGTCCTTTGTTTTTTGGTTTACATAATAATATTACAGTTATCCTTGCACAACTTTCACATAAAATGTTCGTTGGCGCGGACCGTCGTACTCGCAAAAATAAACGCCCTGCCACGTTCCTAAAAGAAGCTGGCCATCCGTAATAATGACATGCTGCGACGCGCCGACCGTACTTGCTTTCATATGTGCGGCCGTATTTCCTTCTAGATGGCGGTCAAGCGGGTGCTCCCACGGATACGTTTCGTCAAAGCGGCGCATCATATCCCGTTTTACATCTGGATCAGCGTTTTCGTTAATCGTGATTCCCGCCGTCGTATGTGGGCAATACACGATGGCAACCCCTTCCGTTACGCCTGACTCACGAACCGTTTCCGCGACAAACGAAGTAATCTCGATCATTTCATCCCGTTTTGTCGTGCGAATGGTAAAAGTGCGAAGCATGATGTTCACCACCGAGCAGCATTTTGTTTTCCCAAAAATTTTTTTGGTACTCTTATATTATAACGTACGAAAAAAGGGTGAAGAAGAACGATGAAACGGTATGAAAACTTGGACAACGTTTCCACGAAAAAAACGTTTGCCGATTTTCGCCGCTGGCAAAGGGAACGAAAAAGCAAAAAGAAAGATTTATCCTACCAAGTTCCACGCGTCATCACGCCACAGTACAAACAGCTTCATACGAACCGCGGCCGCACGCTGCTATCTTGGGTTGGGCATTCGACCTTTGTCATTCAGATGAACGGCATCACGATCGTCACTGATCCGGTATGGGCCAAACGGATGGGAACGGCAAAGCGACTTTCCGAACCAGGTATTGCGTTAAGCGAAATGCCGGAAGTGGATGTCGTCCTTATCTCCCACGGCCATTACGATCATTTGCATTTTCCAAGCATTCGCAAGCTAAAAGGAAATCCTCATCTATTCGTGCCGGTCGGACTTGGCCGCCTGTTCCGCAGAAGAGGATACAAACAGGTAACGGAATTGGCGTGGTGGGAAACGCAGCAGCTTCATGGTGTTACGTTTACGTTTGTCCCGGCCCAGCATTGGACAAGACGGACGCTATGGGATATGAATACATCGCATTGGGGCGGATGGGTAATCGAGGCAAACGAAAAGCCGACCATCTATTTTGCCGGTGATAGCGGCTACTTCCGCGGATTTCGTGAGATTGGCGAGCGCTTTTCGATTGATTATGCGCTTCTGCCAATCGGCGCGTATGAGCCGGAATGGTTTATGGGGCCGCAGCACGTTACTCCCGAAGAAGCCGTGCAAGCTTTCCTTGATTGTCAAGCCCACTGTTTTATTCCCATGCATTACGGGGCTTTTCGCTTGGCGGACGATACGCCCAAAGAAGCGCTCGACCGCTTATTCGCTGAATGGAAGCGGCGCGGGTTGGATGATGGGCGCTTAAAATGCTTGAAGCTTGGGGAAGTGTTTGACTGTAATACATAAAAAAGGAGCCTAGCCATCGGCTCCTTTTCACTGATTATATTGACGGAATACGTACGGCTCCTTCGGCTCGCTGATCCGCTGCCATGATGTGACTTTCACATAAGGGATGTTCATACGAAACGGCTGATAATAAACAGTGGAAAGCGTTCCTTTGACATGAATCCATTCATCATTTTTCAGCCGCACTTGCTTTGGAAACTCGGTCAACAGCCCATATACCCCTGAATCGGCTACACAATGAATAATGCCAAAGCGGAGCACAAAAACTTGATTGGCTTTCGTCGTCTCATCATGATACACAAACCCATCGAATTCGATGTTTCGATCATCAAACTGGCCTGGAAATTGATAAATCGTCTCCATCACATTTAAATAATTTTGTGCATTAAGCTTTAGTTGCGACACTTTCCCGTATTTTTTTAATTCCTTTCGCATTAAATCGTTATAATCATCTTTCCCGTAATAAATGCTGGTGTCGGGACGCAAAAATTGCCGCTGGACAAACGGATCGCCGCTGTCGGCCGCCAATTTGGGAATATGAAATCCTTTCGCTTTCACCATCTCCGAATCGAGCGTGGCGACAGGAAACAGCAGCGCCGATACAATCGGAAAAATAAATACCAAATAGTTGACCGCTCGCTTCCAACGCGCTTGTTCTTCGTGGTGATGGTGGCAGCACGCGTCATCATCGCAGTGATCATGTTCTTCTTTCCGGCTGGCAAAAATAAATTGAACGATCGTCAACAAGGCAAAAACAAAGATGGCGCTAAAGGATAAATACGAATAGCGCATATTAATATATTTGCTGATTTCCCCTGTAATATATAAATGAAAGAATAAAAACGTAAATCCGAGTAAAATATACATACGCAACACGCCATTTCACCCCTTTATATCAATAGCGAACCGATAAATACGAATATTGTTATATACAAAATGAGCATCAATACAAAACGCGTTTTAAACGACTGCAATAACATGATCGTGTTTTTGATATCCAACATCGGTCCGTATACAAGAAACGCGGCCAGCGCGCTAAACGGAAACGTATTTTGAAACGAGGAAGCGATAAACGCATCCGCTTCCGAGCACAATGACAAGACAAAGGCCAGCGCCATCATCACCAGCACGGAAGACGCTTTCCCATGTCCGATCGCCAGCAACACGGATGTTTTTACATACGTTTGCATCGCTGAAGCAAAAAAAGCGCCAATGATTAAATATTTTCCGGTCGTGAAAAACTCTTCAATCGTATGCTCTAGCGTCCCAATGATCTTTTCTTTCCATGATTTTGCCGCGATGCTCGGAGCCGGCGTCAAGTGGCGCAATTGATTCTCTTTATATTGTACAGCGATAACTAAACCAATCACAATGGCCACGATACAAGCAAAAATAGAGCGATATAATACCATTGTCCAGTTGCTTCCAAACGCAATATAGGTTGAAAACAAAACAGCCGGATTGATGATCGGGCCGGTTAACATAAACGGAATCGCGGCATACAGCGGCACGCCTTTGGCGACAAGCCGGCGCGTAATCGGCACAATTCCGCATTCGCAGGCAGGAAACAGCGCACCGATCAACGCCGAATAGATGATAGCCAACACCTTATTTTTCGGCACCCATTTCTCTACCATTTCTTCTGTAACAAACATTTGAATGATGCCGGAAATAAACACACCAAGCACGACAAATGGCAATGATTCTATTAATATACTAATAAATATCGTATTTAGCTGGAGAAATGTCTTCATTGGTTTGTAGGCTCTCCTTTTTTCATATTACAACCGTTTATTGTACCATGAAACATTCCTTCTTTCATGAAAGTTTGATAAGAATATTGTTTTTATATAAAAAATGGAGCGGCAACTAACCGCTCCAGCTTTCCTTTCGTTATTCTTTCACTTCTTTTTTCCACAATCCGACCATCAGCGCCGTGACAAGCGAGCCGATCAAAATCGCCAATACATATAACCAAGCGCTGCCTTTGACGATCGGAATGACGAAAATTCCGCCGTGCGGCGCCGGAAGACCGATGTGAAACAACATCGTCAACGCTCCGGCCACCGCGGAACCGACAATAATAGAAGGGATCACCCGCACCGGGTCAGCGGCCGCAAATGGAATCGCGCCTTCGGTAATAAAGGTCGCTCCCATGATGTAGCACGTTTTTCCCGCTTCCCGCTCCGCTTTTGTAAATTTCTTTTTAAAGAAGGTTGTCGCCAGCGCGAGCCCTAGCGGCGGCACCATTCCGCCCGCCATAATCGCCGCGTGCGGCGCATAGTTGCCGGCGTCGATCATCGCGAGGCCGAACGTAAACGCTGCTTTATTAATCGGACCGCCCATATCGACTGCCATCATGCCGCCAAGAATCGCACCGAGCAATACTAAGTTCGCCGTTCCCATATGTTCGAGCCAATGTTTTAATCCTTCATTCAGCGCCTTGACAGGATCGATAACGACATACATCATAATTATTCCGGTAATAAAAATGCCAAACAACGGATAAACCAAGACCGGTTTAATTCCTTCAAGAGACTGCGGCAGACGGCCAAATAGCTTTTTCAAGCCAACGACTAAATAGCCCGCAAGAAATCCGGCAATTAATCCGCCTAAAAATCCCGCTCCACCGTTAGCCGCCATAAAACCGCCGACCATTCCCGGTGCGAACCCTGGACGATCGGCAATGCTCATCGCGATAAATCCGGCAAGCACCGGAATCATTAAGGCGAAAGCATTGCCGCCGCCGATATCCATCAACGCTTTGGCGATTGGATGATATGACGGATCTTTCGGGTCAAACGCCTTAATGCCAAAAATAAACGAAATCGCAATTAAAATCCCACCGCCGACGACAAACGGAAGCATGTTGGAAACACCGTTCATTAAATGTTTATAAAATCCGGTGCGTTGCTTTCCTTGCCCTGGCGTTTCTTTGGCGCCGCTTCCTTGGTAAATCGGCGCGTCCTGGCGGAGAGCTTGGTCAATCAGTTCTTTCGGCTTGCGAATCGCCTGCGCCACAGGCACTTGAATAACATGTTTTCCGTTAAACCGCTCCATTTCAACCTGCTTGTCCGCCGCCACGATAACCGCGACTGCTTCCTCAATATCTTGTTTTGTCAATTCGTTTTTCACGCCGCTAGAGCCGTTCGTTTCCACTTTGATGTCGACGTTCATTTCGGCTGCTTTCGCTTTTAGCGCATCGGCGGCCATGTACGTATGGGCAATTCCCGTTGGACACGCAGTAACGGCGACAACTTTCGGGCGCTTTGCTGCCGAAGAAGCGGTTTTTTCCGCTTTCTCCTCTCCTTCTTTTTCAGCAATCAAGCGAAGCACTTCCTCTTCGTCTGAAGCGCTTTCAATCTGTGCGCGAAACGATGCATCCATCAACATCGACGATAAGCGGGCAAGCGCCTCTAAATGCGTGTTGTTGGCTCCTTCTGGCGCCGCGATCATAAAAAACAAGTGGCTCGGTTTTCCGTCTAATGCATCATAATCAATGCCCGCTTTCGAGCGGCCAAATGCAACTGCCGGCCGTTTTACCGTAGTAGTTTTGGCGTGCGGAATGGCAATGCCGTCGCCAACGCCTGTCGTGCTTTGCGCTTCCCGCGCCCAAATCGCTTCTTTGAATGCTCGGGCATCCGCTAATACTCCTGCTTCCTGCAATTTCGCGACAAGTTCGTCAATCACTTCTTTTTTTGTTTTCGCTTTAAGATGGAGAATAATCGTTTCCTTTGTGAGCAAATCGGTAATTTTCATCAAAATGATCCCCCTTTTTCACATACCATTAGAAACGTGTAACATTTACTTCACGTACCAGCTGTTCGACACGGTCTTTCGTGCATAAATCTTCGGAAAATGCTGTGGCACTTCCAGATGCAACACTATAAGCAAACGCTTCTTCCAAACTTTTTCCGCTCGTATATGCGGCAAGAAATCCTGCCACCATGGAATCACCGGCACCAACGGAATTTTTCACCGTTCCTCTCGGCGCCTCAGCAAATAATGTCATTTCTTTATTAAAATAGAAAGCACCATTTCCAGCCATCGAAACGATAACATTTTCCACTCCTAATTCTACTAGCCGGCGGCCATAAACCATTATCTCGTCTTTCGACTGAAAGGTCGTATCAAACAGTTCGCCTAATTCTTTATGATTTGGCTTTGCCAAAAATGGTTTCCATGTAAGCAACGATTTTAATGCCGGCCCGCTTGTATCAACAACCACTTTTGCATTCCGTTTTTTTGCCCCATCGCAAATTTTCGCATAAACGTCGGAAGACATGGAAGACGGTACGCTGCCCGCCAAAACGATCATGTCATTTTCCGTCAGCGAGCGAACTTTTTCAAGAAGCTGCATCTCGTGTTCCGCCTCTACTGTCGGCCCTTGGCCATTAATTTCCGTTTCTAGCCCCGCTTTTAACTTCACATTAATGCGCGTATTTCCCGAAACTTTCACGAAATCGCATACAATGCTTTCTTTGCCAAGCTCTTTTTCAATAAATTCGCCGGTAAAACCGCCGATAAACCCGAGCGCGGTACTGTCGACACCGAGCCGTTTCAATACCCGCGACACGTTAATCCCTTTTCCGCCAGGAAATGTCAACGTTTTCACTGCACGGTTTAATTCGCCCACGCGAAGTTCATCGACGTGCACCACATAATCGACAGACGGATTTAACGTACATGTATAAATCATTTTGTCACAACCTCTACTACAGTTTTTGCTTTGTATAGTTCTTGCCACTCTTCATCCAACTGATCGGTGATCAATATTGCTTCATGCAAATCAGCAATTTTGGCAAATGTGCTTTCATTCAGCTTCGAATGATCGGCAAGCACATACGCTTTTTGAGATAGCTGCATCGCTGTATGTTTCACCATCGCCTCTTCCGGATCCGGCGTCGTATATCCGTATTCATAGTGAACCCCGTTGGCGCCGATAAAACATTTATCAAAGCTGTAGCTTTGCAGCGACTGTAATGCGCCGCGGCCGATGAGCGCTTTCGTCTTCTTTTTCAACAAACCGCCAAGCAAATACGTCGCAATGTCATGTTCTAAAAGCAGTTCTAGATGCATCATCCCGTTTGTCACAACAACGATATCTTTGCCGCGCAAGTGCGGAATCATCTCAAACGTCGTCGTGCCCGCATCTAAATAAATGCAATCACCGTTTTGCACAAGGCTTGCCGCATACTCGGCAATCCGTTTCTTTTCTTCGATGTGTTTTGTTGATTTTTCTAAGACGCTTAATTCTTCCCGCTTCTGGTGAAGCAATGTTGCGCCACCGTGAATACGCCGCAATTTTTTCTCTTTTTCCAACTGCGTTAAATCACGGCGGATGGTGGACTCGGAAGAATTGGTCGCCTCAACTAGCTCTTGCAGCTTCACTACTTCTTTTTCTGCGAGAAGTTCTAATATAATACGGTGACGTTCCTCTGTGAGCAAATATTCTACCTCCTCGGATGGAAATGATCACTTTGTACTTTCATCATAAACGAAAGCGCTTTAAAAATCAATCATTTTCAATCAATATACTTCAAAAACATTCACATTTCTTCAAAAAACATTCAAATTCAATCACGTTGACAAAAAGAGAAGCCGCCCCTTTATCGTTGGACAGCTTTGTGATCATGATATTTCTCCGCTTGTTCTTGATGCGATAAGTATTTTTCTTGAATAAACTCTGTAAATAATTTAGCGTAAAAAGGATCAAACTGCGTTCCAGCGCACCGCTCAATCTCCGCAATCGCTTCTTCAAACGTTTTTGTGCGCTGATACGGCCGCTCTGTCGTCATCGCATCGAACGAGTCAATAACACATAAAATGCGGGCAAGTTTTGGAATTTCTTCCCCTTTCAATCCATATGGATATCCTTTTCCATCATAGCGCTCATGGTGAAGTTCGACAAGGGGAATTAAATCATCAAACTGTTTTTCCGCTGCGATAATCTCTTTTCCCCAAGTGACGTGCTTTTTGACAATTTCCCATTCGTGCTTTTCCAACTTTCCTTCTTTGTTTAAAATGTCACGTGGCACTTCGATTTTTCCAATATCGTGAATTAACGCTCCCAAGATAAGTGTTTGTTTTTCATGATCAGTTAAATCAAGCATTTGACTAAATTCAGACGCATATTTGAAGACGCGCTTGCTATGGCGGTATGTATAAACGTCCTTAGATAAAAAAAACTTTACTTGCTGCTCCAGCATATCTAAATCTTGTTTAAACTTTATTTCATCAAGACAAATGTTGTGCTCACTATAGATTTGCACATTGTTTTTCCCTTGCGCTTTTGCGTAATAAAGTGCCTGGTCTGCTTTATGAATCAACTCACCGCTGTCATACATGCTTTTTTCCATCTCGGCAATCCCACAAGAAAACGAAAGACAGCGGTAAGGAATATGCTCCACCCCGGAAAAGTATGTATCATTGACTTGTTTGCGCAACCGGTCTAAAAAGGCATGCGCCTCTTCTTTCGTCGTATTTGGCATTAAAATCGCAAACTCCTCGCCGCCGTACCGCGCCGCTACAAAGTCTGTTCCATCTACCGCTTTTTTTAGCAGCTCACCAAAAAACTGCAACAGCTTGTCCCCTTGAAGATGGCCATTGCGGTCGTTATATTTTTTAAAATCATCCAAATCTAATAAAGCGAGAGTAAACGGCTGTTTCAATTTTTTTGCATCATGAAACTGTTCATTCAACATCTCTTTAAAATAACCGTGATTATAAAGCCCTGTTAAATGATCCTTATTGGCTCGCTCTGATACTTCCTGATATAAATAAAGAAATTTGCGAAACACCGCCGATAAAATGACGACTAAAACTGTGAATAAAAACAGACCGAAATACCGTTGTTCATTTAATAAAATCGCTAAAACGAGCGACAGTAACAACGTAACGCAATAGCTAATAGCTGATTCTAATAAAACTCCTAAATCAAAAGTTCCTTTAAATATGCGATCAAAAAAGACAAAAAATAAAAACATTAAACAAATATTTAAACTAAAATAAACAACTAAACTAACCATGTACGGAAGCAAATTTTGAATATTTATTTCACCAACATGCCCACCGGAAAATAAAAATGAATAATAGGCACCGACAATCATAATGGAATACATGGAAAAGTTAAAAAGATGCTTCCACCATAACAATTTACGCTTGTAAAGAAATTCAATAACGCTGCTAATAAGTAAAACATTCATCGCTAAATCAATGCCGTGTAAAAACACCACTGCTAAATAAATCGCTGAATCCATCGAAAACGAATTATCCTTTGGAGGAAGATGAATTAAAAACTTGTTTAGTAAAATAATAGATCCGGATAACATATAAATGAAAACCCAATCCTCTAAGGATTGAGCAGTAAACTCACTTTCTACTAAAAATATACTTGATCCTATCATTGCAATAATCGTTAAGTATATTTTTGCATATTTTTTAACATACATTATATAATCACTCTCATTTTTTACAAAATTTCAAGGAGAAGTCGTTGAATACACTTCTCCTCCATCCAATAAATAAACTATCCTTATATTAGCTACCAATTTTATATCCAGACGTCAACGCCACAATAACAGAACCAATGATAAAAAGATTAATAAGTACTTGTTTTACTTTAACACTCATGCTTTTTGCCTCCTTATAATATTATAATTTATCTACTCGCAGGAGCGGTAGATGTGTTTTTGTTAGGTGCGCTAAGCATCAGATGCTGGATAAAGAAAAACGCCCCGACATTTATCACAACATCGCCAATGCTGATCACTTGCCTGCGAGGATATGGCGGTGAGAGCGGAATAATATCACCTAGAAACGGCAGCAATGTCTCTGATGTAATCGCCTGATGTTTGCCGTATACTCCTGCTTTTAGCGCTTCTATGTATTCACGGCCAAGAAATTGCGCCGCTTCGATCGATACCGGCATCCGTCCTCCATTGAGTGCCATTACGATAAAGTTTAATAGCACTCCGGCAAAAATAACGATAAATCCAGGTTGGTTTCGGTTAAGCCAGAGAAAAAGGAGACCAATCACATATACAAGAAGAAATAAGGCGTTGCTTAGTTTGGCAATGATCGCAACTTTATCTTGCAAGGCAAAAATAACGAACTGCACCGCCAACAATAATGGAAACAACCATCCCCCGCACAGCTTCATATTGGCGAGGCCTTTCAAACTTCCTCCACGAAAAAAGCCGATCACAAGCGATAGTAAAATGCCATCATAAACCATTATGTTTTCTCCTCATCATTACATACACAGAAGATTCTGTGTTTTCAAAACCCATTTTCTTCTATAATTCATTAATATCGATTTTTTCCGACAATGTAAATAGTACTTTTAGGCTAATTTTAGTAATTTTTTTCTATTTTCCCTAAAATTCATGGTTATTAGACAATTTTCCTAACTAAATTCGACATTTTCATCATCTGTTTATCATTGTAAGCACAAAAATAAGGATCCCCTATACTATTGACAGGGAATCCTTAATGCATTTATATACGATTTTCTTGTTGGTATGACGCGCAGGACCCTTGACAATTGTCAGAAAGAGAGCAACTTGCGCATTTTCCTTTTGAACTTTTCTTAATGTGGCGGACAAGCATCCAACCGGCATAACTAAAAATAACTCCGCCGATCACAATATTTGCGATCATCGTTCTCGCCTCTTTTTCCAAAAAATTTTAATGAAAATCACTTTTTTCGATGACTAACATAACTAGTCTTCGAGACTACATTACTCATGAAAATCCAAGCAGCGTTCCACCTTGATAAATAATGAAAGAAATCACATAAGCAATACTTAACGCACAAGCGATCGAAATAAACGTCCATTTTCTTGAACCAGTTTCTTTACGGATCGTCGCCACCGTTGCTAGACATGGGATATAAAGGAGCACAAACACCATAAAGCTAAGCGCCGATAGCGGCGTAAAGTGTTGCGTGATTGCCCCTTGCAACAAGTCCATATCTTTTGCATGATAAATAATATTCATCGTCGAAACAACGACTTCTTTTGCTAAAAATCCTGTTATGAGCGACGCACCCGCCTGCCATGTTCCAAAGCCGATCGGCATCAAAATCGGCGCGAGCACACCGCCTATCACCGCAAGAAAGCTGTCATCCATGGAAACGCCAATTCCTTTTGGTCCAACATACGTCAATAACCAAATCGCAACCGATCCGCCGAAAATAAACGTACCAGCTTTTCGAACAAATCCTTTTCCTTTGTCCCACGTGCTTCGCCACAATGTCAACGCTTGCGGCATCCGATACGGCGGTAGTTCGATCACAAAAATGGAGCTTTCATTCTTTAATAATGTAGAGGAAAACAGCTTCGCCAAGCTAAGCGCGACGACAATGCCCAGCACGTATAGCGAAAACACGACGAGCGCTTGGTTTTTCGTAAAAAAGGTGCCAGCAAATAACGCATATACCGGCAGGCGCGCCGAGCAAGACATAAACGGCAGTAACAAAATCGTCAACAGCCGCTCTTTTGGCTGCTCAATCGTTCGTGCGGCCATGACGCCGGGAACGTTGCAGCCAAAGCCGATAATCATCGGAATAAACGCCTTCCCGTTTAAGCCAATCGCCTCCATAAACCGGTCCATGACCATGGCGACGCGCGCCATGTATCCGGAGTCCTCCAGCAACGAGATGAAAAAGAAGAGAATGAAAATTTGCGGCACAAAGACAAGCACCCCGCCAACCCCGGAGACGATTCCGTCCAATACGAGCGCTTGAATGAACGGCGATGCTCCTACAAGCGCCAACAGCTTAGACAGCCAATCCGTTAACGGGCCGGAAAAAAACTGATCCAGCAAATCAGCGAGCGGCGAACCAAGCCAGTCAAACGTTAACATAAACATGATATACATAAATGCTAGAAATATCGGCAAACCTAAATATTTATTGGTGACGACGGCATCGATTTTCTCCGTTAATGTAAGCGGCTTTTGCTGGAATATAACCGTTGATGTTTCGATGGCATGCGCAATCCATTTGTCGCGCGCGTCATAAATATGTTCGGCTAAAGGTCGGCCGAGCGCTTGCTGCGCCTCATCGCGAATCGCCATAAGCGGAGCGATGTCCATATACGTTTGCAAATAGGCGTGAATACGCTCATTTCTTTCTAAAAACTGAAGCGCAAGCCAGCGTTTCGCTGCCGGCAAATCGTCAGGCAGCTGCTCACCAATTTTTTGCACGGCCGTTTCCACATCTTGGCCGTAATCGATCGCAACATGCCCCCCGCTTTGTTTGGACAGGGACAAAATCGTGCGAACGAGCTCTTTCGTTCCTTTTCCAGTGCGGGCAATCACCGGAACGACAGGAGCGCCGATGCATCGCGACAGTTTTTCCGCATCAACTTTGACGCCGCGCTTTTCTGCTACGTCCACCATGTTTAACGCGACAATCAACGGCTTGCCAAACTCCAGAAGCTGCACGGTTAAATGCAAATTCCGCCGCAACTGGGAAGCATCGACAATGTTGACAATCGCAGAACAAGGTTCTGTTAGTAAAAAGTTGGTCGCCACCCCTTCATCGCGGGAAAGCGGCTGCAGCGAATAGATTCCTGGAAGGTCGACGATTGGAACACCGTGCTGCCGCAATACGCCGACCTTTTTTTCTACCGTTACTCCGCTCCAGTTTCCGACATATTCATAGGAGCCAGTCAAATTATTAAATAATGAAGTTTTTCCCGTATTAGGATTGCCGAATAACGCAATATATGATGACATCGATTATCTCACCCCAATGCAAGCAGCCTCTTTACGCCGCAGACAAATGTATTGCCCATCGACCTCTACCATGACCGGTCCGCCAAACGGCATTACACATTTCACGCAAACTTTTTCGCCTTCATGCATCCCCATATGAAGAAGGCGTTGTCTCACTACTTCATTGGCTACTGCTAGATTTGTAATAACGGCCTGTTGCCCTTGTTGAAGATCAGTCAAAACCATCTTTTCCATCCCCCAGACAATAATGATTCTTTTTTTCAATTAGCAATATGTAACGCGGGAAAATTAATAAAGTGGTGTTTGGCATTTTCCTAATTTAAGTAAGAATGGTTTTCATCGTAGAACAATAATGATTATTTTTCTCAATTAATATAATACCACAATTTACGATTTTGCAAGTGATTTTTTTCACACTTTTTTTATCGTCACAATAAGTTCAAAAATACAATGCGATATTTCCGCAAAAAAAGTGAGAAGGAAAAAGTGGATCAACCCACAATTTCTGCTTAAAAAACGGGTCCCCGGCGAGGAGCCCGTTTTTTATGAGGCTAAGTTTAACGGAAACACAATTCGTTCCGCAAGCTCTGGAATGTCAATAAATGGGTTGCGATTTCCTTGAATGAAAAAAATAGCACTATTACGGTGTTTCTCATAAATGGTCGCTGGAAATTGCCGATGCCAGCGAATAAGAAGCGGAACGTCGATTTTGCCCCGAAACGCTTTGGCGATGGCATGCGGGTAGCGCAGCAAAAAATAGAGCGTCGCCCGCGCCACCGTTCCTTTTCCGTATTCCGGCTCGAAATAGCCATTTTGTACGACGCCGCAGCGGTTTTGAATCTGTTCTTCCGGTGATTCCGGATTATAAAACGGAAAATCGGCGTACGGAAAGTTCGAACGCAGCGTATTGCATTCCGGCTGGCAAACAAAGAGATGATGCAAATCCCCTTTCATCGGCTCCCTTGCGCCAAACCATGATTGCGGCACGACATGCTCCGCGTTAAACTTCCATTGCTGTTCGATCTTTTTTATCCGATTCCCTTCCTCCTTCTTCCATTCTCTCGCTTTTTTCAGCAATTGCCGAAATTCATCATAGCGCTTTTTCATCGTTTCATAATCTTGAAGGATTAATGTCTTCGGATCTTTCTTCTCTCCCGAATAAATGCTTCTGACCGTCCCATCCGGCTGCAAATCGACCCATGTATATAAATATTCATCTTTGCTGAAAAAATAAGGCAGCCGCCGTTTGTGCGTACGCGAAACGAGTTCATGATATTTCACAAACAGCGTAAGTCCATCCCCTTCTATTGGCACACGACGGTAATACCGATGCATCGCTTGGATGTCTGCCTGTTCATTGTAATACACATCCATTTGTTCTTCGATATGCTTGAGATGCTCTTGCAAGACGTCCAATTGCTCACATGGATCATCCCCTTGCCATTGCTGCAGTTCTTCTAATTGCTTCTGTATGTCCTCCATTCGTTTCACCTTTCTCCCTCTTTTCCCTTTGTATTACAGTTTACCACGTTCGCACTATTTCGTTGCCAAAAAAATAAAGTCCGCTCCCAACCCTTGAGCGAACTTTACCGATAAGGCCTAGCGCATTATAAACGACGTGACGCCAAACAGAACGGCAGCCATCCCCGCCGCGATGAATGAAGGGACTAATTTGGTTCGCGCGTATTCCATCACCGGCAAATTTAAAATCGTACATAACGTCACCGTATTATCGCTCAGCGGCGAGGCAAACGCCCCGAACGTCCCACTCGCAAATACGGCACCAATCACCGGCAAAATATTCGTTCCTGACTGATGCGCGAGCGTGATGCCAAGCGGCATTAACATTCCCCATGTCCCCCATGAGGAGCCGATAAAATAGGAAATGACCGCACCAAGCAAAAACAGCACAGGAGCCACAAAATATTGCGGAATCCACCCTTTTACATGATCGGTAATATACTGCGAAAATCCCAAATCCTCCGACACCGCCGAAAGCGCCCAAATAAGAGCCAGCATTAAAATCACGGAAATTAATTCGTTTCCGCCTTTCACAAAATGTGTCAACAAATCATTTAATTTAAACTTTTGCAAGAGAAAATAAACGAACGCAATGATTACTGTTAAAAATAATGCTTCTAACATAGCACCAAGCGCATCGCTGCGCAAAAACGCATCAAAAAACGTTTTGGCCCCTTTATGTCCGTCCCACCAGCTTAAAAACAACGTCAGCACAAGCACAATGGATAACGGAACAATTAAATTCCACGGCTTGATTGGTGTTTCCTTATCATACGCGCGCGGGCAAGTTTGCATCTCTTCCCCTTCTTCCCCTTGCGCCTCGTTCGGACTTTCCTTCTCTTGTTTATTCGTATGGACTTGATTTTCTTCGGCAAACTCAACTGCTAGCCTTTCGTTCCATTGTTGGATCGACTCATCCTTTCCTTCTCCCTCTGCCGCGGCATGTGTTTGTACTTTCCGTGAATATTTAAAAAAGCTGTAATAAAGTCCAACAATAATAATCGTATAGGAAAAAAAGTTAAACGGAATGCTTTTGACATACACTATATATGGCTGTGCGCCAATACCCGCTGTTTTTAGCGCTTTATCAATCACGGAAACCATATAGCCGACAAATGCCGTCGCCAGCGGAATGAGCGCTACCACCGGGTTGGACGTCACTTCAATCGCAAACCCGATTTGCTGTGAAGATAATCCGAGGCGTTTTTTTAACGCCTTCATAATCGGCGCAATCGTCACAATGCGGAAATCAGGGTCGCTAAACGTCACCATCGTCGAAACCCATGTTAACATTAACGCGCTTTTTGCTGATTTTACTTTTTTACTAATCAGATGCACAAATCCTTTAATCCCGCCCGTATACTTAATCATACTAACCAGCCCGGCAAAAACATACAGAAAAATCATGATGCGAATATTATTCGTCTGCATAATATTCTCCACTAAATACGTAAGCATCGTACGCAAGCCGCCAAGCAGCGACGGACTCATTAAATAACTGCCTAAAAGCAGCCCGACAAACAAGCCAGGGATCACTTGTTTTGTCCAGATCGATATCGGAATCACCACTAAAAACGGAAGCAACGCTTTCCATGAAGGTTCCATGAATTCCTTCACTCCTTTTCTTTCTTCTTTAAAGTATGGGCATCGATCAGTTTCTCTATGCTATAGTAAGTGCATTGCGATTTATTTTCATGCAAAAACGCCTAAACCGTTAATTAATATTCCTATTATTAAAAAAAATTTTGTAATATAAATGATGAAAAAGTAGAAGGGGGGAGAGGAAGAAGTGAATATAAAACCTGGGGATGTATTTACTTGGCAGCGCACATTTACAGAGGAGGAAATACGGCAATTCGCTGAGTTATCTGGCGACAAAGGAAGACACCATATGGAACGAGATGAGAAAGGCCGGCTGATGGTTCAAGGATTATTTACCGCCAGCATCGGCACAAAAATCGGCGGGGATTTAAACTACATTGCGAGAGAAATGCATAGTGAGTTTATCCGCCCCGTGTTTTCCGGCGATACGATCACATGCGAACTGACGATCACCGATGTCATTCCGATGGACGGATACAAAAAAGTGGCGATGAAGACGGTGTATCGAAATCAACACGGAAAAGAAGTATTAATAGGAACAAGCACAGGGATCATCAGAGACGAGGAATCGTCCTAATAAACAAAAAAGGCTGTCGCCTTAGACAGCCTTCACCGCTTCACTTTGATGCAACGATGTTAACGACAACGTGTGCAGCGTAATTTCCGGTTTTGTGCCAATGCGGATGTTTACTCCCGTTTGCCCTAATCCTTCGCTAATGTAAAACGGCTTGCCGTCGAATTCGTGATAGCCTTTAATCATATTCATCCGCACTAGTTTTCCCATTTTGACGAGATGATACGGCTTTGGCCAATGAATTTGTCCGCCGTGAAAATGCCCGGAAAGCAAATAATCAAAATGATAATGGCGCATATGCAATACAATATTCGGGTCGTGCGTGAGTACGAGATTTAAGCCATCGTTTACATGGGCATACGCTTTTTCGATGTCACTGCGCCCTGTATAAAAATCATCAATGCCGATGATATTCACCGTTTTTCCTTTAATGAAAGCCGTCTTTGTTTCATTTTGCAAAACGATGCATCCATATTGTTCTAGCGTTGCTTGTAAATGTTCGAACTGCTCTCCTTGTAAAACGTAGTCATGGTTGCCGAACACCGCATACATGCCGTATGCCGGGTTTAGTTTTTGCAATGCCGTCAAGTACGGACCAAGTTTGGGAATGCTTGTTTCACGGTCAAGAAAATCGCCGGTTAAGGCAATCAAATCGATTGGCTCATCTTTTAGTTTCTTATATAGGTAGTCAGGGGAAATCGATAGTTTTTCTAAGTGAAGATCCGATAAATGCAAAATACGGACGACGTCTTGATCATTCTCGCGGCAGCGTACTTCCACTTTATGCAAAACCGCTTCATACGTATTGCGGTGCGCTTTATAAACCATAAATAAAAGAAGCATTAGAATAATAAAGACAAAAAAGAATATCATGCTCTCTCCTCCCTATTTACCATTATAGTAAATGGGAAGAAAGAAAAAAGAGGGAGTTAATGGATCGGCTGGTAACCGTATAATGTCAACAGCTTCTTTTTCGACATGAATAAATATTTCGGCGGCCGCCCCACCGGTTGAAAACGGAGTTGAGCAACTGCAGTCATCGGAATGAGCACGATTGTTTTAAACCACTTATAAAATGGGTTGACGATAGAAAAGGTTTCAAATCCTAATCGCTCGCATCCTTTGTTTAACATTGTAATGCCGATAATCCCTTTGATTTCCGGAAATTGTTCATGATTGCGGACATAATGGGCAACGTAAGGAAGCCCGGCTTTTACTTGTTCAAAAATATAACGGCCTTTTTTAATTTCGCTATCGAAACGAAGCAGTTCGCGAATAAGACGGACGTTATGCAAATGAATTTTTAAGAGAAGGTCATTTTTTTGTATTTTCGTTCCGTCTGATAACACCACTTCCCTTCCTTTATACCTCGTTATGCGGACGCGAAAAATCGGCTGGCAGCCGCTCCTTGTCCTTCCAACATACTCAAGCCTGGTACATGCGTAATAAATCGGATCAAGCGCCCCCCAAACCGCCAAAACGCATTGTCTTGCTTTTTCCTTCATATGCTCCCCTCTTCCAGTTATTGCTGATGTACATTTACATTGTGAAACATTTTCCCGCGGTTTATGAATGGATAAAAAAGGGGATAGACAAAACACATAAAAATTCATATTTTGTACAAACTCGATAATAATCTTGTTTATCAGGTGATTGACATGAAAACTGTACTCTTTCTTCCATTGTTACAAATCCCCTCCGGGCATCACCAGGCGGCGGATGCGTTAAAAGAAGGACTTCTGGCTATTGATCCACAGTTACAATGCCATAAAGTAGAACTGCTCTCATCGCGGCTAGGAAGAGGGGAAAAGCTCGTTTCCCATATTTATGTAAACTGGATTCGTCATTTTCCTAAAACATACAACACCTTGTACTATTACTCCGTCGTCCGCCAGAAAAAGAAACAACCATCATTTCCGCATTACGAACTGCTTTTTCGTGAACATATAAAAAATATAGTGAAACATGTCCAGCCAGATATCATCGTCTGTACACATTCCTTTCCTTCCTACTTGTTAAACCAGCTCAAAAAAAACGGGGAACTTACCAATCCGGTCGTCAACGTCTATACCGATTATTTTGTTCATGATTTATGGGGAACGGAAGCGATTGATTGCCATTTTATCAGCCATCCTTATATGAAAATGCAGCTGCGTAAAAAAGGAGTTCCGGAAAACCGCATTTGTGTAACCGGCATTCCGCTTCACCCTGACATAATGATCGGAAAAAGGAAAAAGCAAATGAATCGCTCCCGCTATTTCGGGCTTATTTCCGGCGGCAGTTTAGGTATTGGCACGATTAAGCATATATGGAAAAAAATTTCTCTCGACGATCCAATCGATTATTATGTCCTTTGCGGGAAAAACGAACGAATGTACAAGCAACTGCAAAGCGAAAACCATCCGCGCCTTATTCCGCTCCCTTACATTTCATCACGCCAGGAGATGAACGCGCTTTATGATCAAGCAGATTTTATTTTAACCAAACCAGGCGGCGTGACCATTAGTGAATGTTTATATAAAAGACTGCCGATTTTTATTTATGATACGCTGCCGGGGCAAGAGGAAATCAACTTTCGCATATTGAAGCGGCATCATCTCGTGTTTGACTTTTTAAACTGGAAGGAGTTGCGTAATATTTCCGATGCAATTCTTTCTATTCTGCACTCTCCGCAAATCACGCACTATTACGACCATGTCGAACAATACTACCGCCAGCTTTCTGCCGAGCACCCAGCAGCTTTGCTCTACGCAAAGCTCGCTTCCTTGAAAAAGCCATTACTTCTCGGCGCAAACGATCCTGCAATCAGCAAAAAGAAAGGTCCGTCATTTTAGACAGACCTGATTGGTACGTAATCTAAGGTAAAGAGCTGTTTACGGGCGAAAACGGAAATGGGCGTTCATCTGCCCCTTTAACATTTTTTCCCGCAGCTCTTTCGTCATTTCCTGGCGGATTTCCCGTGTCGGAACCCCTTCTTCCCGCTTATCAGCAATCTCCATTAACTGTTCGACATCGGCGAACGAATATTTGCGAATTCCGTTCGAGCGATCCGGAAAAATCAACTTTCGCTCTTCATAATAGCGGATTTGCCGTTGCGATAACCCGGTTAATTCACTGACGATGCCGATAGAGATGACTTTTTTGAATTTATAGGAATCCTCTTTATTCGTCATCCTCTTCACCCCTATGTCATATTTTCTAACATAATTATACTGATTTTTCGCCATTCATAATTATTTTTGTAAGGAAAATTAACATATTTTTTAATTTTATTGTAAAGTGGCTTAACAAAATAAATGTAATATGAAGAAAAACACCGTATATTAAGAAATAAATACGGGGAGGGAAAATGATGGGAAAACTGATGCGCACAGCAATTACGAAGCAAAAGCGCTTTTATATTGATAGGCTGTTGCAAACCGGCTTGTTTCATGACTCTGCCGCACTGCAACAATGGACGGTGAGCGAATTGCAGAGCGAATACGAACAGTACGGAATGCGAAAGAAGAAGCGGGGGAATGAACATGGACCAAAAAGCTCTTGATCTAGCCAGACGGATCGTAGAATTAGATTTGCAGCGCGACGCGATGTTTGAACAATTAATTCAATTAATCGGAGAGCGCGCTTACGAAGTGCTGCGTTTCGTCCAAAACCGTATATAACGGCAGAAAAGGACAGCTGGACGCTGTCCTTTTCTTTTTTTGCTTGCCTGCAGTTCTTCCTGTTCTTTTGCATCTTATGAATAATCCAAACCGCAGCCATCATCCAAAAACCGTATGAATACAAGCTCCCCCTCTTACTGATTAATGAACAGGGTGATGGGCTAGCAATTTGTCGATGATCTGTTCACAGCGCTTGACTCGTTCTTCCAATTCGTCGGTCTTTTTTTCTAATGATAATATATATTCGCGGATGGTAATAGGAGTTTGGAGCTGCTGTTTGAGTTGCTGCTCTAGCTGTTCCCGTTCTCCGTTTACCGCTAGAAAAATGCGCATCTCTTTGCCAAGCACCTGATAAGTCGCTTGATGAATCAATTCGCTGTACCTGGCCTTAATCCAGTCGCACTGAAGTTCATTGGTGCATTCAATGATGACCCAGTCATTGTCAATAGTTGCGGTCGTGTTTTTGAACCACGTTTCAAAGGAAGGAACAGATATTTTCGCGGCGATTTTCTCTTTCACCTGATCCCAAAACGAGCTCGTCTGACCTTCCATCCTAATCTTCTCCCTTCCCTCGTTTTTCAACCAACCAATAACCTGCAATTTAACATGTCCACCGAGAAGTCTCCCACCTCTAAACAGAGTGTAGGTGGGAGAGGTTCATATGCCTAGGTATGTAATCGCATCCCCCCAACTTTGTTTCATGCACATCTTCTCTCATTCTTGCGGGCGCCATAAATGTTCGTTTAATTTCTTCCTTATTTCGTCTGGAATCGGCTCCGGCCTTTGCGTTTCAAAATTAAAATTGACGTAAACCGATCTTCCTTTCGCGCAAAGCCGCCCGCTTTGATGAATTTCTTCGTAAATAGTTAGACTTGTGTTGCCGATACGCTCGATTCCTGTATAAACGGTCACTTCCTTGCCATAATAAATTTGATTCACATAGTCGACTTCCATATGGATAATCACCATTCTCCAATTCTTAAAGGAAAGGTCGGGAGTAAACATTTTAAAAATTTCTTCCCTCCCGGCTTCAAACCAGACCGGAATCGTCGTGTTGTTAATATGGCCGACGCCGTCCGTTTCGGAAACTCTTGGAACAATGACAGTTGTAAACATTGGCATCCTCCATTCCATGGTTTTTAAAATGCAGCTCATTTTAACTAAACAAGAAGCGACTTCAATCATTACGATAAATAGTGTTTTGCAGCAAATGAACCGTTTCAAATAAAAATGCAAAGGAAAGCCGGATCAGGCTTCCCTTTTCTTCACCGTAGCACAGCGGTCGTTTCTATCAATATTCTTCCTGCTTATTCGTCTATCTTATTTCGGCTCTGTCACCACACCTTTAAAAGCAGATTGGTAAATCGACCGTATATCGTCTTCCAGCAATGGCAGCGGGCTGCGCGCCAGCAGCCGTTTTTGCTGGGCGGCATCTTTCGTTAAGCTTTCTAATGCGCTCTCTGGGATGTTAAAGCCGCCGAGCGTTCTTGGGATACCGACATCGCGTACGATTCGCTCCAGCTCTTCGACGCACCGGTAGGAAGCTTCCTCTTCGGAAAGATAGCTCGAGTTTCCCCCTAACGCATTCAAAATATCGGCCATCCGCTTCGTGCAGCTTTTGCGGATGTATCCCATCACATACGGAAGCAATACGGCGTTCGATTCGCCGTGCGGAATATGAAACTGTCCGCCGAGTGGATAAGCAAGCGCATGAACTCCCGCGACACCCGCATTGAAGAACGCCAATCCTGCTAAATAGCTGCCGTTGCTCATATCAATGCGCGCTTGCTCGTCCTCCCCGTTTTCGACCGCTTTGCGCAACGACCGCGCGATCAAACGAATCGCCTGTAGCGCCAATCCGTCTGACGTCGGGCTAGCATTGACGGATACATACGCTTCGACCGCGTGGGTTAGCGCGTCAATCCCGGTTGCGGCCGTCACCCGCGGCGGAACGGAAACGGTTAATTGCGGATCGACAATGGCGGCATCTGCCAATAAGTAGTCGTGAGTGACAACGTCTTTCGTTGTCTCTAACGATAACACGGAAATGTTCGTAACCTCCGATCCCGTTCCGGATGTGGTCGGGATTAATATTTTCGGCAAGCCTTTTTTTTCAATCTTTCTAGTTCCTGTCAAATTAAGATAATCGGCAACTGAGCCCTCGTGTGCGGCAAGCACTGCAGCCAATTTTGCCAAATCCATCGCGCTTCCGCCGCCGATGCCAATGACGAGGTCAAATTGGCCTTTCCGGGTAAAAGTGACCACTTTTTCCCCAGTTTCTAACGGCGGCTCCGGTACGACATCCGTATAAACGTGAACATCATAGCCCTTTTCCTGAAGCGGTTTTGTTACTTGCCCGACAAGGCCGATTTTCTCTAGCACTGGATCGGTGACAACTAATATCTTTTTCGCCGAAAACCGTTCTACCTCCGGGACTAAATGTTCCAGCGCTCCCCAGCCGACATAGCTAAGCGGTGTAAATACGATGCGTGCGACTGACATTTGGTTCTTGCTCCTTTCTTATTTATAATGCCCTTCCGTTAATTGGTGAAACTTTTTAGAGCCACCTTCTTAAAATGTTGGTGTATATAAACATCCGTCATAGCCTAAATGCAATGAAAAGCGGCGACATAGCGGATATCTTCCGGTCTCACTTTCGACTATTCCAACCGATAATGCAAACATCATTCCACACTTTCTTTCTATGCAAATACCGTACCAACCCGTAATCTAGTAAAATCTTATAAACATGCTGAAAAAATTCATCACTAGCAAAGGAAAAACCATTCCAATAACGAAATAAATGCATGGATCGTTTTCACCGCCCGGTGAAATCATTCACCATTACATAGGAGAGATCGGATGACAGTCATCATCGCTTCCGAGATGCTCGAATTTTCTTATCAATCCTTGTACCGCCTCTTCCATCTCCTTCATCAACTCCCCTACAAGCTCCCGAGCCGACATATTCCTTGCCAAACGATACCCCTGCCCTGCCCATAAGGACATCATTTGTGGGTCATTGGCCTTGGCGGCGGCGCTGCGAAGAGGTTTTGTCATATGATGAATATGCGGATACGCTGCAGGGGCGAGCACGTCATATTCGGCGAGAAAACGGTTGACTAGTCCGCGCGCAGGACGGCCTGTAAACGCGCGGGTGACGGCGGTTGCTTGAAACTGTGGGTCGACGAGGGCGTTTTTGTGCAGTAGACTCGCTCCGCTTTCCGGACAGCGCAAGAAAGCTGTCCCTAATTGGGCAGCACACGCCCCCGCCGCCAGCACCGCAGCAATATCGCGCCCGTGCATGATGCCGCCAGCGGCAATGAGGGGGAGGTCTACTGCCTCGCGAATTTGCTGCAGCAAAACAAGCAAACTTACATTCTCATCCGCCGTTTCATCATTGCGAAATGTCGCGCGATGTCCTCCCGCCTCCGGCCCTTGTACACATAGCGCGTTCGCTCCTTGCTGTGCCGCGATTTGCGCTTCAGTTTTGGAGGTAACGGTGACAACGACAAAAGAGCCATTGCCTTTGAATTTGCTGATGATCTCAGACGAAGGGCAGCCAAACGTAAAACTGACGACAGGAACTTTTTCCTCATACAAAACCGTCAGTTTTGCCTCCCAATCGTCATCGTCCCATTTAGGCTCACCAAGGGACACTCCTAACCGCTTTGCCTCTTCTTCCAACATCTCTTTGTAGCGGCGCACCACGTTCTCGTCTACATCATTCTCGCTTGGTACAAACACATTAACGCCAAACGGCCGATCGGTCAGCGCTCGAAGCGCGACAATTTCTTGACGCATCTCTTCCGCCGTTTTATAACCGCCGGCCAAAAAGCCAAGTCCACCAGCTTCGGATACCGCCGCAGCTAGCGCTGGCGTCGAAACCCCACCGGCCATTGGCGCTTGAATAATAGGAACAGAAAGGGAGTGTAACATCTTTTCTCCTCTTTTCTTGTATTTTGTTTCCTATAAAATTTCGCAATATGTCAGCAAAATTCCTGCTAAAAGCCGACTCATGCAACGAAAAAGAACGTCTTCCTCATCCTTTTTCTCTTCCTTTGAGTTCAAAATCATTCACTGCTAACATTTCTTTATTATTCCAAAGTAATATCAAGACCATTGCTACTATTGCCAATATGCCTGCAAAATAAAAGCTGGAGCGAATTCCCATCATTGAATTTAACACCCCCGCGAAATAGGGGCCTCCAAACATCCCGATAGCGTAAATTGCCTGATACGTTCCCATTGCCGTTGCTCGCTTGTCATCATCAATCGATTCAATAGACATTCCTAATAATAATGGAAATAGTAATCCTAGCGAAAATCCATTACATGCTTGTATAATACATAAAAGTGCTTTTTCCTCAATAATAGGAGTAATAAGAGTAAAAATGGCACTGCAGAAAAACGCCAACGTTAATGATTTCCATTTGCCTAATAGCGGTACAATCACCTTCCCTATAAAAAACGTTGCTAGCGCATGAGGAATCATAAAAGAAAACACAATGATACTTAAATCGCGCTCTTGAAGTCCTATCTTTAATGCGTATGCTGGTATAAATCCAAACATGGTAGTAAAAATGATGCTATGAGCTAAAATAGAAAGTATGGAAACCTTTAATAGCAACGGTTCCTTCATTACTACTAAAAGATCCCTTATTTGGATAGATGATTGTTGATTGCCTGCCTTTCGCGGTTCATAAATGAAAAAGGAAAAGAGTGTGCCAATAATCCCTAAGGCTCCTCCTATCCAAAACGGGGCATGCCATCCCCATTTATCCACAATATAGCCGCTGCATGTCATACCTATTAGTTGGGCCAAAACAACTATAAAGGAAATTTTGCTCATTGCCTGATGTACTTCCTCAAATCGAAAATAACTGGAATACAATACCGTAAAAGCAACCCATGTTGCAGCAGCAATTCCAGCAAACGACCGCGAAATAAGTGCCCATCCTAAACTATCCGTTAATGCAAACATTAAACCGCTCATCATTGCCATCAACATACCAAGGATAATAAACGGCTTTCTTCTTTTTACAAAATCAGAAGCTACGCCTATAGGAATACGAAATAAAAATTGCATCAGACCATAGCTGCCTAAAACTGCCCCAACAAATATATATGTTCCTCCCAATAACTCAATATACGGTGATAAGATCGGCATATAAATAAAAAGAGAAAGCCAAAAGAAAAACGAAACTGCCAGAAATATAATGCGGTCTATCCTAGACGAATATTTATGCACCCTTCTCCCCCTCATTATCCTTGGTTAAACGTTAATTAAACAATGCATAATTTCTCCTGCTTTCCCTGATGAACCAAATTCACGTATTTTTTGCTTTACGGTATTTTTTACTTCTTCTCTTCCCAAACCAAGATATTTTCTTGGATCATATAAAGCATCATTTTCACTCAATGCACTGCGAATGGCCCGAGTAAATGCTAATTGGTTTTCTGTATTTACATTAATTTTGGCCGTCCCTAGCGCGATTGCCTTGCGAATATCATGAAGGGGAATTCCCGTTCCGCCATGCAAAACAAGTGGGACGCCTGTCAATCGCTGAATTTGCTCCATTTGTGAAAATCCTAGCTTTGGCTTCCCCTTATACGGGCCGTGAACAGATCCTAATGCAGGAGCTAGACAATCCACACCAGTTTCTTTGACAAATCGTTCACATTCTTCTGGAACTGCATACATCGCCTCTGCCTCATCAACAATCATATCGTCTTCTTGTCCCCCAATTCTTCCTACCTCTGCCTCTACAGAAACACCGAAAACCCGTGCGGCTTCCACTACTTTTTTTGTCTCCGCAATGTTCATCTCTAAAGGATGATGTGAAGCATCAATCATGACAGAAGTAAACCCTGCATCCATCGCCTGCAAACATTGTTCATACGACGATCCGTGATCCAAATGAAGAGCGACCGGAACCGTAATGTTATACTCCTTTATTAATTCTCTCACCATTGCTGCGGCTACTCGCAGTCCGCCTAAATGAGGAATATACCCTGGGCTTACGGCCAAAATCACTGGAGCATTTTCTTCTTCAGCCGCCAAAAGAATAGCTTGGGCAAATTCTAAATTATTAATATTAAAATGGCCAATCGCATATTTGCCCTCCAACGCTTTACGTAACATACCTGTCATCGATACTAATGGCATCTCTCTTTCCCCTTTCTGACAAACGTCTGTTTCTATTAGAAGTTTTCCATTTTGAATAAATAATAGAGAGTGTTATTTCTGTCGAAAACACCATTGTCAACAATAAGGAAAGAGTATCAAGCTCAAAACGCTTGATACTCTATACAATTACCAACGTGCTGTAACCATCTTCTTACGTGTATAAAATTCGACCCCATCCATTCCGTTTGCATGAAGGTCACCATAAAACGAATTTTTCCATCCAGAGAATGGGAAAAACGCCATCGGTGCCGGCACGCCTAAGTTTACTCCTAACATCCCCGCATCAATTTCATCGCGGAATTTGCGAACATTGCTGCCATCTCTCGTATATATGCAGGCTCCATTAGCAAATGGAGATTTATTAGCCACCTCAATTGCTTCGTCCAATGTATTTACTCGCACAATGGATAAAACAGGAGCAAAAATCTCATCTTTCCAAATTGTCATATCCGTTGTGACCCGATCAAAAATCGTTGGACCGATATAATAACCATTAGCATTTGTTGCAGCATCTTTGCGGCCGTCTCTCACTAAAAGTGCCCCTTCTTTTTCCCCAAGCTCAATATATTTTACTGTCCGTTCTTTATGCGATTCGCGAATGACTGGTCCTAGAAATACATCCTCATCTAATCCATTTCCAATTTTAATCTCATTCGCCGCTTTTACTAATTTCTCTACAAATGTGTCAGCGATGTCTCCAACGGTCACAACAACCGAAGCAGCCATACATCTTTCGCCAGCCGATCCAAACGCTGCATTTATAATTTGTTGAACCGCTAAATCTAAGTCTGCATCTGGCATCACAATGGAGTGATTTTTCGCCCCAGTGAGAGCTTGAACACGTTTTCCATATGCAGCTGCTGTCTTATACACATACTCGCCGACAGGTTGGGAACCAACAAAGGAAATGGCCTTCACATCAGGATGCTCTAATAATCCGTTCACCACCTCATGTGCCCCGTGAACAATATTCAAAACACCATCTGGAAGCCCTGCTTCCTTAAACAGTTCAGCTAAACGATTGGCAAGCATTGGCGTACGTTCCGATGGTTTTAAGACAAACGTATTTCCGCAGGCAATGGCTAATGGAAACATCCAGCACGGCACCATCATCGGAAAGTTAAACGGAGTAATTCCGCCAACTACTCCAATTGGATAACGGTACATCCCTGATTCAATACCTGTTGCAATATCAGGGAGCTGTCTCCCCATCATCAGCGTAGGCACTCCCGCCGCAAACTCGACACATTCGATACCGCGTTGGACTTCCCCATATGCTTCGTTATAGCTTTTTCCGTTCTCTAACGTTACTAAGCGAGCAAGCTCTTCCCAATGTTCAACAAGCAGTTGTTGGTACTTAAATAAAATCCGAGCTCGACGTGGTACGGGCGTTTTACTCCAAGTTTTAAATGCTTCTTTCGCCGCTGCGACAGCTTTATTTAAATCCTCTTTACTGGAAATAGGAACATAAGCTAGAACCTCTCCTGTAGCTGGATTCGGAACCACTTCCGTTTTTCCGGAAGTTGCTTCCACCCACTGTCCACCAATATAGTTTTTTAATGTTTGTACTCCAGCCGTTGTTGTCATGCTATTCTTCCTCCTTGTTTTATTTCACTACTATTTGATCATTCTTATATTTCTGAATAAATTCTTCAATTTGCTGTAATGTCGGCATCGCGTCTGAGCAGCTATGGCTAGAAATAACAATGGAAGCAGCTGCTGCCCCATATTCCATTGCTTTAGGAATATCCCATCCTTGCATTAATCCGTAAATAAAGGCGGCTGCATACGAGTCTCCCGCTCCGAACGTTTTGATAACATTCGCTGGGAAAATCGGGCCCTTGAATTTCTCGCCTTCTTTTGTATACGCAATCGAACCGTCTTTCCCATGTTTGATAACGACGATTTTTGCCTGATAATTAAACCATCTTTTCGCCGTTTTCTCATCATCATTTCGATTGCTCTCAAATTGCTCCATCATATCGAATTCTTCTCGTGTTCCGATGATGACATCGCATTTTTCTGCCGCTAGATTATAATAAATAGCAGTTTCCTCCTGTGAATTCCACGTATAAGGACGATAATCGAGATCAAAGAAGACGACAACACCATGTTTTCTTGCATAGTCGAGCGCTAAGAATACCGCTTCCCTTGATGGGCTTTTCGCCAAAGCCGTTCCCGAAATTAAGAGAGCTTTTGCTTGTTTAATATAGTCCTCTTTAACATCCTTTGGTTCTAGTTTTAAATCAGCGACATTATCCCGATACATGAGAATGCTGCAATCAGTTGGGCTTTTAATTTCAGTGAACGCAAGTCCCGTCACACTTCCTGATTTATCAGTAATAACGTTTGATGTATCAATATTATTTTTTTTCAAATAATTGATAATGAATCTCCCCATCTGATCGTCTGCCACACGACCAATAAATCCTGTTTTCATTCCAAGTCGAGACATTCCAATCGCGATATTAGCAGGAGAACCTCCTACATATTTCGTAAATGTTATCGTTTCTTCCATCGGACGGTTAATTTCATTGGCGTTTAAATCAATACATAACCTGCCGATTGCGATAAAATCTATCGGTTTCTGCGGATCAAATGTTAAATATTTCATCAAACCGCCTCTCTTTTCTTTATATGGATGATGAATGTTTGGCTGCTAACTTGCTTTCCATTACCCATTCATGGTCTGGATCATTGTGGAATTTCCATGTTCGAACTGGTCCCGCCATGACATTTAAGTAATACACTTCATATCCCGGCGGTGCTGCAACAGGATGATATCCTTTCGGCACTAAAACAACATCCCCGTTTTTGACTACCATTGTTTCATCCAACGAACGATCGTCAGTATACACTCTTTGTATAGCAAATCCATGTTCCGGATTAATTTTATGATAGTATGTCTCTTCTAAATATGACTCATGAGGTAGATTATCTTGATCATGCTTATGTGGAGGATAGCTTGACCAGTTTCCTTCTGGTGTAAATACTTCCACTACTAGTAAACTATCAGCCTGTTTTTGTTCCGGAAGGATATTGTGCACCCTCCGTTCAATATTTCCCGCACCTCTTACTTCTACTTCCACTTCACTTGGGTGAATTAGCCGCGCAGAATGGGTGCCTTTCCCTGGCGCTAAACAGACAGCTAATTCGAGATCAGTAACCGCTTCTACTTCATAGAAATCTCCCGATGGAACATATACAGAATAAGGAGGGATTTTTTCAAAAACGTTCATTCGTTCACCGATGTTTTCCCACTGTTCATGCCGGGTCAATACATTTGCTTTTCCGCCGAGAAGAACAAGGCAAGCTTCTTGATTTTTCGTGTCTCTCCGTAATTTTTGCCCTTTTTGCAGAACGTACACTTCAAATCCAATGTATTTCCATCCGGCAGATTCTGGTGTCACCCGCACTACATTTCCTTCCCTACTCGGCGTGTGACTCGAAATAACTAACCGACTCATTTATTTTCTCACCCCTTCATTGTTGTCTAGCAGCCATCAAAGCCTGAACGGTCGAATCAATATAATCCTTTGCCATTTTTGCATACTTATATGGGTGCGCAACAGCAGGATCTTGTTCCGCTTCAACAATAATCCAGCCATCGTATTGGGTTTCCATTAATCTCTCAAAAATTGGAGCAAAATCAATGCAACCATCCCCCGGCACAGTGAACATCCCTCGTAATACAGCGCTACGAAAATCAAGTTTTTCCTTTCGCACTTGCTCTAGGACGTTAAGTCTAACATCTTTTAAGTGGACATATTGAATACGATCTTCATATTTACGCAATAACTCTAGCGGATTATAGCCTCCGTATAAAGCGTGACCCGTGTCATACAGCAGATGGACAAGGTTCGGGTCTGTTGACTCCATTAAACGATCAATCTCATCTGCTGTTTCTACTACAGTACCAGCATGGAAATGATAAACCAACTTCATTCCTAAAGTCTCGCATAGTTGAGCTGCCCTATGTAATCCTTCCACTAATGATTTCCATTCGTTATCCGTTAATTTTTTGATCGTTTTATCCTCTGAGGAACGGCGAGGATCCCAGTGCATCGATCCTCCCATTTCACACACAATAACGTACTTACAACCCATTTCATGCAAATAATTCAACCATGTCTGAAACGACTGCAGCTCCTCTTCCAAACGCGTTTCATCAGAAAATAATACACCTATAAATTTGCTTGCTAGTTGAATTCCGTATTTTTCTAGCTTCGATTTTAATGATGGAGGATCTTGTGAAAAAAGCCTCCCCATTTCAGTTGCAATATACCCTAGCGACGCCATCTCCGATAATACTTGATCCTGCGTATAATGGTCGCCAAGACCAGGGATATCATCGTTAACCCAGCTGATTGGGGCGATACCGATTCGAAATGGATTGGTTATTTGCTTTTTTGGTTCCATTTTTGTACACCTCGTTTTGTCAGTATTTCCGTGCCTTTTTCAGCTCATTCTCTTTTCTCATATAGGCTTCCCTTACTTTTGGATTACGGGAGGTCCCTGCAATTCCAACATGCCACCACGATTCATAGCCATGTGTCATCGTCTTTGGTAGAACCTTAATATCAATTAACGTTGATACAGTTTGTTTTTTCGCATCCTCGATTGCTTCCTTTAGCTGTTCAAGCGTGTGTACCTTATACGTTTTCACGCCATAGCCCGCAGCACTTTGCGCAAAATCGATGGCGATGAACTTTCCGTCCAACCGTCCCGTTTCCGTATTACGATAGCGGAATTCTGTGGCGAAGCTGCCCATTCCATTTTCCATTTGTAGGTTGTTAATGCATCCAAAACCAGCATTATCAAATAGTACAACATTGATTTTTCTCTGTTCTTGAATACTCGTAATCAACTCTGAATGAAGCATTAAATAACTACCGTCGCCTACAAACGCGTATACCTCTTTATCCGGCTCTGCCATTTTTACTCCAAGAGCCCCAGAGATTTCGTACCCCATGCACGAATAGCCGTATTCCATGTGATACGTATTCGGTTTACGCGATACCCACATTCGTTGTAAATCGCCAGGTAAGCTTCCTGATGCTCCGATGATAATCGCATCTTCATCAATAAGTTCATTGATCACACCTATTACTTCGGTTTGCGTTAAACGGGATTCGAATGTTTCGGAAAACTCTGGTAAAGCTTCATCAAGATGCCCGGCGATTTCTGGTACAAAATCCTTCCCGGTGTATCTTACTTCATACAAGCGTTTTAATTCAGCGTCCCATTTTGATTTTGCTATTTCTATTTCATTTTGATATCCTGAGCGATAACCGACCTTCTCCAGTTCCCGCTCAAGGGCAAGAAGCGCTAGTTTGGCATCTGCCACGATTTTCACCGCATCTAGCTTATACGCATGATATTCCGATACGTTAATGGTTAAAAACTCTACGTTTGGATTTTGGAACAACAGTTTTGAACCGGTTGTAAAATCGGAATACCGTGTACCAATACCAATAACAAGGTCTGCCTCTTTGGCAATCATATTCGCGGCCAGATTGCCGGTTACCCCGATTCCTCCGAGATTGTAAGGATGGGTGCTTTCAATGGCGCTTTTGCCGGCCTGTGTTTCACCATAAGGGATATGAAACTTTTCAGAAAATCTTTTTAATGTTTCGGCTGCTTCCGAGTATCGGACACCGCCGCCGCAGATAATAATCGGCTTTTTCTTTTTACAAATGAGATCTACTGCATCTTTTATATCCGATGCGGTCGGCACCCGACGCTCGATGCGATGGACACGTTTTCGGAAGAAGTATTCTGGAAAATCATAGACTTCACCTTGGACATCCTGCGGCAGGGCAATAGTGACTGCACCAGTGTCGGCCGGGTCCGTCAGCACCCTCATCGCATGAATCATTGCTGTCATGAGTTGTTCCGGACGGCTGATTCGATCCCAATACTTACTGACAGCGCGGAAGGCATCATTTGTAGAAATCGTTAGATCGTGATAATGCTCAATTTGCTGAAGAACTGGATCAGGCTGTCTTGTTGCAAACGTGTCCCCTGGAAGTAACAAAACTGGAATATTATTGGCCGAAGCAGTTGCTGCAGCTGTTACCATATTTGCTGATCCTGGTCCTACCGAAGAAGTACATGCCATAATTTGCTTTCGGTGTTTTTGTTTTGCAAAAGCAATTGCAGCGTGGGCCATCCCTTGTTCATTGCGACCTTGGTATACTTCTAATTCCCCAGGATCTTCTTCAAGCGCTTGGCCAATTCCAAGTACATTCCCATGTCCGAAAATTGTAAAAATTCCTTTGACAAATTTTTGTTCTTTCCCATCGAATTCGACATATTGCTGTTTCAAAAACTTAATCAACGCCTGTGCTGTCGTCATCCGAACTGTCCCCATAATTTTTCTTCCCACCTTTCTCACGTTTTGCTTAATTCAAAATAGCTGCTTAATATTTTTTCCGTTTTCTCTTTAGCTGTTTTAATCGTTTTTTCTATATCCCATTCCCAATACTCCGGTCGAAACAGTTCTACTGAAGCCATTTCGTCATAACCAATCTCCTTTAAAGCATGCAAAATTCGATTTAAATCAATAGCCCCATCTCCCGGCCATACACGGTGATGGTCGCGCAGCGCTCCAACCGGTAAATCTTCACAATCATCAATATGAAATACGAAAATTTTCGACGGGTCTGCCACTTGTAAATCTTCGATACGGGAATTCATTGCGTGAAAATGGAAACAATCTAGCACAATACCAACATTATCTCGATTCACTTCTTGGACGATATCATACGCTTGAGCAAAAGTATTGACTGAACAATTCGGGTACCCACAAAATTCCAATGCCAACCGTATTCCATATGGTTCTGCTAATTGTGCTAGCTCGTGTAACACTCGAACCGTTTCTTTTTTTATTTCCAATTTTGTATAATCACCAATGTCAAAGGTCGGAACAGCAATCACCGTTTTACAATTAATTACTTCGCCAATCTGACATAAAAATTGCAAATCGTTTCGTATTTGTTCATATCCTTCTTGATCTCTGAATGTAATAAACTCTAATGCATTAAATGCATACGGTTTGATTCGATGATGTTCAAAAAATGTTTTTAAGTCTTCTACGGTATGGTCAACGAGAAACTCTCTTAACTTATCAAGTCGGATTTCGATCAAGTCATATCCATATTTTTCGCAAAGTTCTAAGTCCTTTTTTAATGTGGAATTTTTCAGCGTAGTCGCTTCGTTAAACGCGATTTTCATTATGATTTCCCCACCCTACGATTTGCGATTTTTACGAGAATCAATAAATACAGCAACAGTAATAATGACTCCTTTTAAAATTTGTTGCCAATATGGAGAAACATTTAACAAATCTAGTCCGTTATTCATCACACCAATAATAAGCGCACCAATAATCGTACCGCCAATCGTGCCAATCCCACCAGAGAGACTTGTACCGCCAATAACAGCCGCTGCGATTGCGTCTAATTCATACATCAACCCTGCTGTCGGCTGACCAGATGATATACGTGATGTTAAAATAATTCCAGCAAGCCCTGACAACAAACCGGCATATCCATATACGAAAATCTTATACTTATCTACATTAACGCCAGCAATAATAGCGGCTTGTTCGTTGCCACCGATAGCATATACATATTTGCCAAATTTTGTTTTATTTAAGAGAATATATGAAATAAACCCTACTAACCCAAAGATAATAATTGGAACAGGAATCCCCGCCAACGTTCCTTGGCCAATAAATTTAAAAGAATCTGATAAATTTCCGATTGGTCTCCCATCGCTGAACAATAATGCCGCTCCTCGTGCAGCCGTCATCATTCCTAACGTGACAATAAACGGAGCAATGTTAGCTTTGGAAATAATGGTTCCATTGATAATACCTGTAAGAAGTCCCAAGCCTAGCCCAATGATAATCGGGACGACAACCGGGTACGTATCTGGATGTGCGAAACTAGCCGCGACAACAGAAACAAGAGCAATTACAGATCCTGACGATAAATCTATTCCAGTGGTAATAATAACGATTGTCACGCCGATAGCGACGATCCCTACGACAGACATCTGTCTAACGATGTTTAATAAATTTCCTGTTGTGAAAAAAGTCGGCGAAAGGATTGACATCAAAATGATCAACGCAACAAGGATCATTAACATGCCATATCGATTTAAAAATCGATAGACTTTTTCTTTAGAGGTAGAAGATACACTCGATTTTTCTCGTTTATTGGTAACAGAAATTTGACTTTCCATGTTCATTCCCCCAATCGTTATAGCTTGTTTTCTGCCAATTCCCCCGTTGCTAACTGCATAATGCGTTCTTGTGTTGCTTCTTCTCTAGTTAATTCACCTGTTTTTCTTCCCTCATGCATTACGATAACCCGATCACTTAATCCTAATATTTCTGGCAGTTCTGAAGAAACAACAACAATCGCTTTTCCCTTCCTCGCTAGCTCAAAAATCAAATTATAAATTTCTGATTTTGCACCAACGTCAATTCCCCTTGTTGGTTCGTCGAGGAACAAAATGTCAGGGTCATGAAGCAGCCATCTAGCAATTAACGCTTTTTGCTGATTTCCTCCACTTAAATATTTAATAAGTTGTTGCAAGCTAGGTGTTTTAATAGCAAGTTGTTCAGCCAGTCTCTGACAGTCATCATGAATTTTTCTTTGTTGTAAAAATCCTGCTTTTGCATATTGATCGACAGTTACAGTAATCATATTGTCTTGAACGGATAATGGTAAAAATAATCCCGTCAACTTTCGATCTTCTGTCAATAATCCCATTCCATATTTGATCGCATCTCTTGTGGAGCGAATGTTTACTTTATTGCCATTAATGTAAATTTCGCCAGAATCAAGCCGGGTAATTCCAAAGATGCTCTCTAACACTTCTGTCCTCCCTGACCCCATCAAACCGGCAAATCCTACAATTTCCCCTTTCCGTACTTCAAAACTAATATCCTCAAACTTTCCTTTTTTCGTTAGTCCTTTTACTGATAATGCCACTTCTCCTATTTGGGCAGGTTGTTTATGAAAAATTTGATTTAATTCTCTTCCCACCATCATTTGAATCAATTCATCTTTCGAAATCTGATTGCTTGGTCTCGTTCCTATATACTTTCCATCTCTTAATACAGTTACTTCATCTGTAATCTGCTCTACCTCATCCATCTTATGGGTAATATAAATAATTGACACGCCTTCTTTTTTCAAGGCACGAATAATGTTAAACAGATGGTGAACTTCCTTCTCCGTAATAGCGGATGTAGGTTCATCCATAATAATTAGCTTAGAGTTATAAGAAATAGCTTTCGCGATTTCTACCATTTGTGTATTAGCAATACTAAGGTCCGACATTTTAGTATTTGGATCAATATGAATTCCAAGTCTTTCAAATAACTTTCTTGTTTTTTCTTCCAACTCTTTCGTTTTCACCCATCCTGTAAAGCGATAACTAGGTTCTCTTCCTAAAAAAATGTTTTCTGCTACTGTCATATTTGGGATCGGGCTAAGTTCTTGATGAATCATAGAAATACCTTTATCAAGAGCTTGCTTAATATTGGCAAATTTTAATTCCTCTCCATCAAATATCATTTTTCCTTTATCTGGAGTATAAATTCCTATCAGTATCTTCATTAATGTCGATTTCCCCGCACCGTTTTCCCCCATTAGCGCATGAACAGTTCCTTTTCTCACTTTAAGTTGCACACCATCTAATGCCTTAACTCCTGGAAACTCTTTTGTAATATCAATCATTTCTAACACATAATCTTTGCTCATAGGCTTTCCCTCATTTTCGCTAAGATTATCTCTTTTTAGGAAGGATATTGACCGCAGCAATATCCTTCCCCTTAACTATAAAAATGATATTATTGCCACTTCTTGATGTACTCTTCTACATTATCTTTCGTTACTAATTCGTACGGAATCCAATTGAACTTTTCTACTTTTTCTCCTTTTGCCGCTTTAATCGCAATTTCTAGTCCACCTTGTCCTTGCCCTTTGGCGTTTTGGAAAACAGTAACTTTTAATTTTCCTTCTTTTACGTATTCTAACGCGTCTGGCGTAGCATCAACTCCTGCTACAATGACGTCATCGAGCTTCCCTGCGTCTTCCAATGCCATAATAGCCCCGATCGCCATCTCATCATTATTGGACACCACTGCATCAATTTTCTTTCCAGACTGAAGCCAGTTTTCCATTAAAGACATACCTTTCGCTCTATCCCATTCTGCAGTTCCTTCCAGTACAACTTTCATATCCGGATATTTTTTAATAACTTGTTTATTTCCTTCTGTTCTTTTTATTTGTGCCTCATGCCCCATCTGTCCGTTCATAATCGCAATATTGCCTTTTCCGTTAAGTAATTTCGCCACTTCTTCCATTTGCATGATACCTGCTTTAATGGACTCTGAACCAACATAAGCAGTAGCTTTATCTACACCATCAAAAATTCTATTAACGACCACAATCGGGATATTAGCTTGATTCGCTCTATCGACCATTTCCGGCGCAGAAACCGTGTCTACCGGTATTAATACAATCGCATCGACTTTTTGCTGAATGAAATTTTCGACTTGAGATAACTGTTTACTAGCATCATTCATTGCATCGACATAGATTACTTCGACATCTTTTTGCGTTTTGGCATATTCTTTCATTCCATCTTGCAAATAGCTTAGCCATTTGTCATCAAAATCCGGAAGAGCAGCCCCAATTACAATTTTCCCTGACTTATCCCCTGATGTTTGGGCAGTTTCCTGCTTTCCGCTACACCCGACTAACAAAGTAAAACTAAGCAGTAATAAAAGCATAAACGAAACCCACTTCTTTTGGACCTTCATTTTATCCTTCTCCCCCTTGTTTTTTATATGGTAAACGAGCTTGTGACAGCATCGTTACCTTCTATTAATAACTTTTTTCTAGACATTCTCCCTTAATATAAACCGTTTTGCCGCTATCAAAAGACTCCGTCGCTGCAATAGCGATTTTTAAATTTACTTTGCCATCTATTTCGGTTACTTTTGGAATTTGATTATTTTGAACACATTCAATAAAATGAACCAGTTCTAAACGGTAAGCATCGTTAAATCTCGTTTGAAAGTCCGGGATAATCTCATATGTGCTGCCTTTCGAATTTAACAACGTCACATTTTGGTTGCGAAGCGTCCCGATAAAAAGCGACCCTTCTGTACCAATAATTTCGGTGCGAATATCGTGACCGTAAGGAGAATTGCGGCTGGCTTCAATATCGCCTGCTGCACCAGAATCAAAATGTACATACGTAATCGCTTGATCGACATCTTTAAACTCTTCCATAAATGGATGCAATAACACTCTTCCATGCGCAGAAACAGACGTAATTTCGGCTCCCATCAAATATCTCGCAATATCATAGTCATGAATAGAAATGTCTAAAAACACACGCCCGCTATGTTTAATAAATTCCGCAGGAGGCGAACCAGCGTCGCGAGTAATTCCTTTAAAATAGATGGGTTTTCCAATATCCCCTGCTTCAATTCTTCGCTTTGCTTCGGCATAAGCAGGATCAAATCTTCTCATAAAACCAACTTGGCAAATGACATTATATTGTTTAATAGTTTGAATAATTTCATCTGCTTCTTCTAAACTTTGGGTAAGCGGCTTTTCAACAAAGATCGCTTTTCCATTTCTCGCTGCGCGTTGAATCATATCCGCATGGGTGCTTGTCGGAGTCACAATAACGACCGCATCAATGTGTGGGTCTTCAAAAACTTCGTCTGGATTTTTCGTCCAATGTTCAATTCCATATTCTTTGGCAAACTGTTCAGCGCGGTCTTCCATCGGATCTACAACGCTGACTAATTGCGCACCGCTAATCTGATGGGTAGCTAAATTTTTGGCATGATGATGACCTAACCGGCCTAAACCGAGAACAGCACACCGAACTGTCATAAACAACACACCTTTCACATAAATGTAACCGCTTTCTCAACCTAGTAAAGAAGATTCCGAATTATCTACTCGCAACATTCCTTCACGTTAATTCTTTTGCAGTTGTGCCGATTTTAATATTTCAGATACTTTGACCCATTTGCCTGTTTGAACAGAACATTCCACAGCTTCTAATACCGCCTGATTACGAACACCATCTTCGAAATTAGGGGCAGGACTATATCCGTTTGCAATTCCGTTCATCATTTCAGCCAATAGGTTGATAAATGTGTGCTCATAACCGATAATGTGACCAGCCGGCCAATAAGCTGATACGTATGGATGTTCTACTTCCGTACAGTTAATTGTGCGAAATCCTTGTAAACCACGTTCGTCCTCTTCTAAATAGACTTGCAGGTTGTTCATATTTTCCATATCCCAGCGAATCGAACCGCGCTCTCCATTAATTTCGAAGCGATTTCCGGCACGGTTTCCTCTGCTAAAACGGGTCACTTCGAATACACCTAGCGCTCCATTTTCAAAACGAGCTAGAAACGCGGAGGCATCGTCCACGTCAACTTCTCCCCATTCGCCACTTTCCGCTTGTCCCTTTAAATGAATGTCCATATCGCCTAATGGACGCTTTTTAATGAACGTTTCCATCATTCCAACTACTTCGCTAAATTCCCCTACCAGGAAACGTGCTAAATCAATAATATGTGCCCCGAGATCCCCGTGCGTGCCTGAACCGGATACTTCTTTTTTCAGTCGCCATATTAATGGAAAATTAGGGTCCATCAGCCAATCTTGCAAGAATGTCGCACGAATATGATAGATTTTCCCTAACCGGCCTTGTTTAATTAGTTGTTTGGCAAACTGAACAGCTGGGGCAAACCGGTAATTGTGACAAATCATATGGACGACACCGGCTTTTTTCACAGCCTCAAGCATTTCTAGAGATTGTTCCAAAGTTAGCGCCAGCGGTTTTTCACAAATAATATGTTTTCCTGCTCTCGCAGCAGCAATGGCAATCTCGGCATGCGTATTGTTCGGTGTAACGATATCAATGACGTCAATATCATCACGTTCAATGAGGCGGCGCCAATCGGTTTCATATGATGCCCATCCCATCTTTTCAGCTGCCTGTTTTACCCCTTGTTCGTTTCTTCCGGCAATTGCTTGTAAAACCGGAACAACTTCAGTATCAAAGAAAAAGGGAATATCGCGAAAAGCATGGCTATGAGCCTTCCCCATAAATTTATAACCTACCATTCCAATCCGAACTTGTTTTTTCCCCATATCATCACCTACTTGTTTACGGAGTAGAAGTCGTTTGACGGAAATCAATCATTTTTCCAGTCTTTGCACTTTCATATATTGCTTCTAACAGTTGAATGGATCGGAACCCATCTTCAGCTGTGACCGGAGGCTTCGTTCCGTGAATAATGGCATCGATAAATAAACGATCTTCCTCCGTATATCCCCATTTTTCTTCAATAGATAATTGATAAAAATCACTAATTTGTGCTGGTTGGTGCAATCCTGGCGCATACATGACCTTTTCGAGCTCTTGTGTCGCAACCGTACAATATTTTCCGTAAACTTCTAGACTCTCAAATGGAAAACTCCATCCTGCATGAGCATAAGTCACAAAGTTAACTAGAGTTCCTGATGCAAAAGTTATCATAATTGCAAATGTATCTAATTCAGCCTTGGAAATATTCTGTCTAGCTTCACAATAAACCGTTTGCACTTCTCCAAATAAATACCGGCACAAATCCATTAAATGAAAAGGCGTTTCATATAAAAACCCACCTGTAACTTTTGGATCCGCTGTCCACGCAGGATTTAATAATTCACCGCGATTCATTTTGACGTTTGCTAAATATGGAGTTACTTCTCCCGAAGCAATGAGCTCTTTTACCTTTTTATAAACAGACGCGTATCGGCGATTCATTCCCAAATTGTAAATTGCTTTTGATGTTTTGGCTGCTTTTTTTATTTGTTCTGCTTCTTCTAAGGAAGTAGCCATTGGTTTTTCAGAAAACACATGAACGTTTTGTTGTAGACATTTCAACACAGGCTCCACATGTAATGTGTTTGGAGTTGTCACATAAACTGCATCCACACCAAGTTCGAACAAATCCTCTAAACTTTTAACCGGCTTCGCGCTTCCAGCTTCTTTTGCCAATGCCGCCGCCCGTTCCTCTACAATATCTGCCACTCCAACAATCTGAACTCGTTCATCTCTTTTGAGAATTGACGTATGTACCTTAGCGATTCCTCCTGCACCTAAGATCCCTATCTTTACTTGCGTCATAACTTGCTTTTCTCCTTTCTTGTAGATTCAGTCCAAAAACACATGCCAACTTATCAAAGGAAGCGCTTTCCCGAATACTTCAGCTTTTTTATTTGAATTTGATAAGAAAAATTACTATATTTAGTTTTTATTAATGAATAAAAGATCATTTTTTGAGCAAGCGCTTTCTCATTTACTTTTATTTTAACTGTAACATCTCATCATATCAACTATTTTTTTCTGAATTTATAAAATTTTTGTTATAAAACAAATATTCATTAAAAAATAAAAAAGGAGCGATTTATCATCAGCTCCCCATTTACTAATAAAATTTATAGCGATTTTGTAGACTGTCGTATGATTAATTCAGGTGGTAAAATTATTCGCTGCTTTGTACCATTATTTCCTTCTATCTCATCAATTAGCAAATCCACTACTTGCCGTCCCATTTCATCAATCGGCTGCGCCACTGTCGTTAACGGTGGATCTACAATAGTGGATAGTATGGTATTATCAAATCCTACGATAGATAAATCATTTGGAATGTGAAGACCCAATTCCTTTGCAGCCTGGTAAACGCCAATGGCCAACGAATCAAAGCATGCAAAAATAGCGGTCGGTCTCGGCGAGGATTGAAGTAATTCTAATGCCGCTCTTTTTCCATCTTTCAGTGAATAATCCGTACACACAATCCATTTTTCTTCATACTTTAATCCGTTCTCTTCCATCACCTGACGGTAAGCTTGCAAACGGTATTTATCACTTGTTCTGCTTAAGTTACCTAACATGATGGCAATCTTTTTATGACCTAAAGATACTAAATGGGATACAGCTTGATATCCGCCTAAGAAATCATCAACTCTAACAACGTTAATAGCTAACTCAGGGATATCTTGAGCAATAAACGCCAATGGGAATTTTTCTTGTAATAATTGATTTAAAACAGTATAGTTTTTTGTGGTTGTCCCGATAATAATACCGTCTACACTTTTTTGTTTTAGGAGAGAAAGATACATTTCTTCTGTCTCTGCATTATTATCAGTATTGCACATTAACACATTAAAACCCAGTTCTCTCCCGCGATCTTCTACTTTTCTGGCAATTTCAGAAAAAAACGGATTCGCTACGTCCGGAATAATAAGACCAATCGTACGTGTCCGTTTTCCAGTCAATGCAGACGCTACCATACTGGGCTGATAATGTAACTCTTCCATTACTTGCAATACTTTTTTTCTCGTTTTTTCACTAATGCGTCCTGTATTATTGATAACTCTGGATACAGTTGATATAGATACACCTGCTTGTTTTGCTACATCATAAATTGTTACTTTCATATTTCACCAGTCTTTCGCTTGTCAGTATTTTAAATAGTGAGAAAGCGCTTGCTCTATTTTATTTAAAAGTGTAATCCTTTTTCCACTTTTTTTCAATCTCTTTTTATTATTTTTTCAATATTTTTTCATTTAGCACATTGATGAAGCGCCGAATCGGCAATGTCAGGAAATAGGCAGCAGTCCTGTCGTGTGCAATCAGCTCATCTTGTACCCGTACTCCACGGTTATCATGCCCACCGTCTTTACATTGATTGCGACCCGTTTAGGTGTTTTTGTACACCCTGCCGCAAGACCAAGCGATATAACCCACATCTGACTGAATTTGCTCTATGTATTCGATACATACGGCCGCTGACTGAAAGAAGTCAATGGGAAGCAGACGCCCGTAAATTTAATAGGTTCTAATCTTTTCGCCATCCAAATTTTTGACGATGGATTCGGTTAGAATTGATCGGAATTTCTAAATATGGTTTAAATCCTGTTAAATAGAAGTTTTTTCATTTTCCGTTCTTTCTTCCGTGCTTATTAATAAAATAATTTTTTCCACAAAAACGGCTCTTACCTAAAAAACTTTTTAGGCGAGAGCCGTTCAGCATTTTCGTTTATTTCCCCTGAAACTTCGGCTTCCGTTTTTCTAAAAAGGCGCGGACGCCTTCACGATGGTCTTCCGTTTGCCGCATTTTTTGCTGCGCTTCTGTTTCGAGCTGAAGCACTTTTAACAATTCGTCTTTTGTCAACTTGGCGTATAACGTCTTCGTTGCGATCATTGCTTGCAGCGGTTTTGTCTGCCATTCGGCGATTTTTTGTTCAACTTGCTGTTCGTCTTCGACGACGAAATCAACAATGCCAAGTTCATACGCTTCGTCAGCGTTCATCGGTTTTCCTTCCCAAATGATATGCTTTGCTTTCACTTCGCCGACCCGTTTCGCTAACAAGAAATGGCCCCCGCCGTCTGGAATCAGGCCGATGCCGATAAAGTTCATCGCCAAACGCGCTTCTTTCGTGGCGATGACATAATCGCTCGCTAAAGCAAAGCTTAGCCCGAGTCCCGCTGCCGGTCCGTGAACGACCGAGACAACGACTTTCGGCATCGTGTACAACGCCATGATCATTTCCTTGATCGTATTCATCACACCGTGAAATTGGCCTGGATCATCGACGCTGAGCATCGTCTTAATATCGCCGCCGGCGGAAAATCCTCTTCCTCTGCCGCGGATCACGACGATGGATGCATCGCTTTGTTCAATTTGCCGCAACGCTTCGACCAGTTCGTTGAGCATTTGCACATCCATCGCGTTGAGCGAATCTGGGCGGTTCAGCTCCAATACCGCCACATTCCCTGAAAATGATAGGACGACCGTTTCCATGTTTATCCCCCTTGCTTGTCCAAATTTCTTATATTAAATTCCTCATTTTATTGTAAAACTCCTTTAATTTTTCAAGAAAAAAACCGTATCACCTAAAAGGAGATACGGATTTCCAAATAAAATACGTTAAAACGCGCTTTGTTCATCTTCCAACTCTTCCAATACGATGTCACCTTTTTGTATGTTGGAAGATGGTTGCAGATAAGAAAAGATAATCATAGAAATAATGCTAGCTGCAATCCCATACATAATCGGATTAGTAGAACTTAATCCTTCCATCGCCAAACCGATAAGCACGACCAACGAACTAATAATAATTGAATAGAAACCGGCTTTCGCTGTCGCCCTTTTCCAGAAGAAACCGAGAACCACAGGAACAAAAATTGCGCCAGATAAAATCGCATAAGCCACATCCAATGCGACGAGCACATCTTGAATCCAGATGGCAAACGTAATTGCGATAACTCCAATGGCTAAAGTGATCATTCTTGACAGAAAAACAAACTTTTGATCGCTAATGTCTTTTAGCCAATATTGCTTCAAAATATCATGTGATAAAAGAGTTGAAGAAGCGAGTAATGTCCCAGAAGCAGTAGACATGAGCGCAGAACAAACACTTGCCAAAATGAGTCCTAACAAACCATGCGGCAAGATCGTTAGCGACATTTTTGCAAATACATTTTGCGGATCATTAATGGTTGGGAAAACAATTACCGCACACATACCAATAATACTTAATGCTAATGCATAGGCAAAGCTGTATAGACCAGCGTATACCGCACCGCTTCGGGCAATTTTTGTTGTACGTGCCGTAAACACCCGCTGCCAAATATCCTGCGATACAACCATTCCTAAAGTATATAGCAAAAAGTACTGAAAAATATTCGTCCATCCCATTGACGTCAGATCAAAATGCGTGGCAGGCAATTGTTCAGAGAGCGATTTCCATCCGCCAACATAGGACAAACTCATCGGCAGCATAACGAAAAAAATGCCGACTGTCATGATGATAAACTGAATAATATCTGTCATGGTAACGCTCCACATTCCCCCGAGAATCGTATAAAACAGCACGATTCCCCCACCGACTAACATCGAAACAGCCATATTCCAACCTAGCACGGCATGAATAATGGTGCCCATTCCTATTACTTGCGTAACAGAGACCATCATCGTGTAAATGGCTGCTACAAGCGCACTAATCAAACGTGTTTCTTTATTGTACCGACGTCCAAGCAATTCACTAATCGTAGTAACATTCGCACCATAAATTTGATTCGTAAAAAATAAACCGAGTACGGTAATTCCAAGACCTATCATAAATACAAACCACATACCTGAAAGCCCGAATTGATACCCTAATTTAGCTGTTCCAATCGTCGAGGCGCCGCCAAGAATGACCGCAGACAGACAACCAAGATAGATAAACAATCCGAGATTTCTGCCTGCAAGCGCGTAGTCTTCTACCGTTTTCGCTTTTTTCACTCCAAAAATACCCACGATAATTAAAAGAAGAAAATAAAATAGAATAACCCCTGTATCAAGTATGTTCATGAAAATTCCCCCCATCCTCTTATTTTTAAACAAATGAACTGCTGTTATTTCCCAGTCATTTTCGTCACCAGTGGATGTGCGCCAATTTCTATTTCATATTCTGTCAATGCTTCGTCTAGCATGTTTAATCCTTCGTCAATCTGCTCTTTCGTCACAGTCAGCGGCGGGATCATGCGAATGACCTCTCCTTTATTTCCGCATAGATAGAAAAGAACTCCTTTTTGCAGGCAGCGGTTCAAAATATTCATCACTCCCTCTCCGTTCGGTTCGCCAGTATGTGGATGAACAATCTCAATACCGATCATGAGCCCAATTGATCGTACGTCTCCAATCACTGGATGCTTCGCTTTTAACGTTTCCAGCTTTTCGCGAGCATATTTCCCAACTACCCGACAATTTTCCAGCAAATTTTCTTCTTTAAATACTTCTAATGTGGCAAGCGCTGCCGCACATGCGATTGGATTGCCTCCAAATGTCGTACCATGACTCCCTAGCGGCCATTGCTGCATCAACTCTTTCGAGGCAACCGTCGCGCTTAGCGGAAGGCCGGAAGCAATTCCTTTGGCGATCGCCATAATGTCCGGAGTGACACCAAATGTTTGTGCCGCAAACCATTCACCAGTGCGTCCAAAACCTGTCTGCACCTCATCGAAAATGAGTAAAATTCCGTGACGGTCACAAATTTCTCTTATTTTGCGCAGCCAGCCTTTAGGAGGCACAATATACCCGCCTTCTCCAAGCACCGGTTCCAAAATCATGCACGCCACTTCTTCCGGAGTGACTTGGTGAGCAAACAAAGAAGCCGCGTCTTTTTCAAGCTTATTCGCAAAATACACATCCGGATCTTCCCCGTCCGGACAATCTTTTGGATTGGCATATGGCAGTTGATACGTCAATCCGTTTGGCTGTAAATATTTTCGGTATTTGCTTTTGGACGTACTTACACTCAGCGCCCCTAAAGAACGACCATGAAAACATCCCGTAAACGAAATGACATATGGCCTTCTCGTCACATGTTTTGCCAATTTAATAGCTCCTTCGATCGCCTCCGTTCCGCTGTTCGCAAAAAAGAAACAATTCAACCCTTTAGGTAGAATATGTGTTAACTCTTCAGCCAAACGAAGGATCGATTCATACATGATTACTCCGCTCGGCCCATGCATAAGGCGGTCTGCAGCATCTTTGATTGCTTGTACTACTTTCGGATGGCGATGCCCCGTATTGGCAACTGCAATGCCGGAAGTAAAATCAAGATATTTTTTTCCATCCAATCCATAGTAGTAGCAGCCTTCTTCCTTCACCACCGGCAAGTTCGGATGGTCTTTAGCCATCGTTGGCGCAAGTAAATCCGACATTTTGTGAAAGAGGTGCATCCAGTTGTTCTCTGTCATGTACATTCTCCCCTTTTGCAAATCAGTTTGCCCATAAAAATAAAATGCAAATATCATACCAACATTTATATAATTATAAATTTTATGAATTTTCCTGGCGCTGTTTTATTCTCATAACAACTTATTTATATTCTCTAAAATTTCAGAATCACTTTGGAGAAGATAGAGAGCGGCTCATTTTCTCGCTTCCATATTCCACTTGTGCGTACTTCGTCTAATCTGCCTTCCGTGTTATTTGTTATTCATTTTTATATCAATCACTGAGATGACCATTTTTTAATTCATTTTAGAATTAAAAAAATTCACTTCTGAATTAACCAGCCACCCCTATTCTTTTTTCTAAGAAAAGAAAAACCGTACCACCAAAAGGTGATACGGTTCATGATTACCGATTGCGGTTGAAAATAACGAGTTTCAATTCTGTCATCTCTTCAATCGCATAGCGCAGCCCTTCGCGACCGAATCCGCTTTCTTTCACGCCGCCGTATGGCATATGGTCGACACGGAAGGTCGGGATGTCGTTGATGAGCACGCCCCCAACATGCAATTTTTCTGCCGCTTCCCAGGCGACATGTACGTTATCCGTATATACGCCCGCTTGCAATCCGTACCGCGAATCATTGACAAGCTCAATCGCCTCTTCGATCGAGCGAACGCGGTTAATGAGAACGATTGGGGCGAACACTTCTTGACACGATACTTTCATCGTCGGTTTTGCGTCCAAAATAACGGTTGGAAGCAGCACATTTCCTTCTCGTTCACCGCCGAGAGCAACGGTTGCCCCACCTTGTTTGGCTTCTTCAATCCATTGCAATGCCCGGTCGACGTCTTTCGGTGTGATTAACGCGGAAACGTCCGTGTTTGGATCTAATGGATCTCCTACTTTTAGTTGTTTCGCAGCGGCAATAAATTTTTCAACAAACTCATCGTACCGCTTCTCATGAACGTAAATGCGCTGAAGCGAAATACATACTTGTCCTTGGAACGAAAATGCACCGAACACGCAACGCGGAATAATGCGGTCAATATCCACTTGCTCATCGACAATGACGGCCGAGTTCGAACCGAGTTCGAGCGTGACTCGTTTCAAGCCCGCTTTGTTGCGGATGCCGATTCCGACTTCCGGACTGCCAGTAAAGGTGATCATGCTGATGCGCGGATCGGTGACAATTTTATCACCGACCGTTCTGCCGCTTCCTGTTACAACGTTTAACGCTCCTTTTGGTAGCCCTGCGTTTTCAAATAGCTCGGCGATAAAGTAGGCGGAAAGCGGAGTTTGGCTTGCCGGCTTTAACACGACCGTATTGCCCGAAGCAATGGCCGGGCCAAGTTTATGCGCCACCAAGTTCATTGGAAAGTTAAACGGCGTAATCGCACCGATGACGCCAATCGGTTCTCTTACAGTAAACGCGACGCGATTTTCCCCGCCTGGGGCCGCGTCAAGTGGAATCGTTTCGCCATGAATCCGTTTTGCTTCTTCAGCGGCAAATTTGTACGTTTGAATCGTCCGCGCCACTTCTCCTTTTGCCGTTGTAATCGGTTTGGCTGCCTCGAGCGCAATGATTCGCGCCGCTTCTTCTGCGCGCTCTTGCAGCTGCGAGACGACTTTTTCTAAAATCTCCGCCCGCTTGTACGCCGGCATGCTGGCCATCGTTTTTCTTGCTTCATAAGCCGCGGCGATGGCCTGCTCGACTTCTTCCTCCGTCGCTACAGGGATTTCCGCCAGCGCCTCGCCGGAGTACGGGGATGTCAGCGTTGTATACGATTTCGCTTCCACCCATTCACCGTTAATATAGAGTTTCTTTTTGTCCAGCGCTGTTTTCATCGTTTCCCCCTCTTTCTTCATACTTTTTTACCTTAAAACATCACGCCAATTCACTAATAACTTCTTCCATCACATCCAACGCTTCCGCTAACTGCTCATCTGTAATCACAAGCGGTGTTAATAGACGAATGACGTTGCTGTATATGCCAGCGCTCATGACAATGACACCGCGTTGATGGCATTCTTGCAAAATTGCCGCTGTTAATTCTTTATTCGGCGCTTTTGTCTCAGAATCCTTCACAAATTCTATTGCCACCATTGCTCCTAGTCCGCGTACATCTCCAACTGTTTCATATTTCTCCTGGAGCTGTCTAAACCGGTTCATAACCGTTTGTCCGATCACATTGGCACGCTCGACTAACTGCTCTTGTTGCAGCATATGAATGACTTGCAACGCCGCTACGCAACCAAGAGGACTTCCTCCATATGTCCCGCCGATTTCCCCTGGGTTTGGCGCATCCATTACTTCTGCTCTTCCAGTAACCGCACTGATTGGTACACCTGCTCCAATGGATTTCGACATGGTTATTAAATCCGGCACAACATCAAAATGTTCAATCGCAAACATCTTTCCAGTTCGTCCGAATCCTGTTTGGATTTCGTCTGCTATAAATAGAATACCATATTTTTCACAAATTTGTTTTACCCCTTGCACAAACGTTTTCGACGGAACAATAAAGCCACCTTCCCCTTGTACCGGCTCCATGATAATTGCGGCTACTTCTTCTGCTGGAACTTCGGATACAAAGAAGTCTTCTAAACGTCTTAAAATCTCTGCATCTAATTCCTCATTTGTCATACCAGATGGCTTGCGATAATAATATGGATACGGCATTTTATACGTATCTGGCGCAAATGGGCCAAAGCCAAATTTATATGGTTTTACTTTACTCGTTAGCGACATCGCAAGAAGTGTCCGTCCGTGAAATCCTCTTTCAAAAGAGATAATCGCTTTTCTGCCTGTATACTTCCGTGCAATCTTTACAGCGTTTTCCACTGCTTCCGCTCCGCTGTTTAGGAAAAACGTTTTCTTATGATGAGTGCCTGGAGTAATTTCATTTAATTTTTCTGCTAATTGAATATACGGCTCATACATCATCACATGAAAGCAAGGGTGAATATACTGGTCAACTTGAGCTTTAATCGCTTCTACCACTTTCGGCGGGCAATGACCGACATTGAGACTTCCAATCGCCCCAGCAAGATCAATAAACGTGTTTCCGTCCACATCTGTTAAGAGTGCGCCTTCTCCTTTGACAGCAAACGTAGATACTGTATTAAATGGTCCACGAGGAACGTTCTGTTCTTTTTTTCTTAGTAATTCTGCTGCTTTTGGTCCCGGGATCGTTGTTTTTAACTGTATAAATTTTTTCACTTCTGTCTTCATCTGTTTCTCCCTCCATTACTTTGTATTCATTTGCTTATAGATGCAAAAAACATGCCAAATACTTTGTGACAAATAAAAAGGAATTTTCCGCTTCTTTGAATAATTAGTAATGTAATTTCTGATAGGCAACTAGGAGGGAAGATCATGCAAAGTATAACGGATGTTTTGGAATTAGAGTTATGTGCCATATTAAAATCATCTAACGATAATATTGTCATTACAGATGGAAATGGAATTGTTCTCCGTGCTAGCCCAAACTGCCTTTCCATTTACGGAAAAGAAGTTTCCTATCTTATTGGAAAGTCCGTATATCAATTAGAAAAAGAAAATATATTTTCCCCTTCTGTTACGGCCAAAGTGTTAAAGGAGAAAAAAGAAGTTCAAGTTATGCAACAAACCGCAACTGGTCGTGTCGTAATGGCAACAGGCGTACCTGTATTTGATAAACAAAACAACATTATCCGCGTGATTAGTTTTTCGCATGATTTAACAGAATTAGAACGTTTAAAAGAAGATTATGAAAAACTAAGAATGCAGATGGAACATTATCAAATCGAAATGGAAGAATTAAAACATGAAGACATCATCATTCAAAGCAAAGTCATGCAGCGTATTTGGAAGCTAGTGCATCGGGTTGCCAAATCAGATGCAACGGTTCTTTTTCTTGGCGAGTCTGGAGTTGGGAAAAATGTATTTGCTCGCGCCCTCCATCAAAATAGTCCGAGACGAAACCAACCATTTATCGAAGTGAACTGTAGCGCTATTCCTGAATCGCTATTTGAATCAGAAATGTTTGGATATGAAAAAGGGTCGTTTACCGGCGCACAAAAAACCGGGAAACCAGGACTGATTGAATTAGCAGATAAGGGGACTCTTTTTCTTGATGAAATTGGTGAACTTCCTCTTTCGATGCAAGTGAAGCTACTAAAAGTTTTACAAGAAAAAAAAGTAACGCGCGTTGGGGGAATTAAAGAAAGAACGATTGATTTTCGCCTTATTGCCTCGACAAATCAGAACTTGGAGGAAATGGTGAAGCAGGGAAAATTCCGTCAAGATTTATTTTATCGTTTGCATGTTATTCCCATTTATGTACCTGCTTTACGTGAGAGAAAAGAAGACATTTTCATGTTGGCACAATACTTTTTAAAAAAATTCAACAAAAAATACCATACAGATAAATATTTTCATCCGTCCATTGTTGACCATCTTGTCCATTATGATTGGCCTGGTAATGTACGTGAATTAGAAAATATGATGGAAAGATTAGTCATTACCTCCGAAACAAAAGCCATTTATCCTGAATATCTCCCTTTTTCTATCCAAAAACATTCCCAATCTACATTATCTAATCAATGGTTAGAAAAAGAGAAAGAACCCGCTACGCTGAAAGAAGCAATGGAACAGGTAGAACGACAATGGCTCTTACGCGCAGCAAAACAATGCAAAACAACATATGAAATGGCAGATTACCTTGGAATTAGTCAGCCAACCGTAGTGAGAAAACTGAAAAAATACGGTATCAATTCAAAATTGGATTAAAATCCATTTTTGAATTGTTTTTTTATTTTTAATTCATTTTTGAATTAATTCATCGTATTTTTTTTGCAAAAAAGCTTATTCTTTTTTTGGCACACTTTTTGCATTTCATAAAAAACAGAATATTTCTAAAAGGAGGTTTTTTACATGTATAAACCTAAAGATTCATCCCAATCTCCCCGCTTTTGTGGAGTTCGAACATTTATGCGTTTAGAAAATATCAAAACAACAGACAATGTTGATTTTGTTGTACTGGGTGTGCCGTTTGATACCGCTGCTTCTAACCGAACTGGGCAACGATATGGCCCGCAACATATTCGAAATTTTTCCGTATTGCTTCGCCCTTACAATCCAGATATGGATATTAATATCTTTGAATATTGTTCTGGAGTAGATTATGGCGATATTGACGTCATTCCAGGAAACGCGCTGCGAACGTACGATAATATCGTAAAAGAGTTACTGCCAGTGCTGAAGAAAAATATCGTTCCGATTATTATGGGCGGCGATCATTCCATTACATTAGGAAACTTACGGGCATTTTATGAGCGCTTTGGGCCAGTAGCCCTTGTTCATTTCGACTCTCACGGAGATACTTGGGATCATTACTATGGTGAAAAATATATGCATGGTACACCATTCCGCCGTGCTGTCGAGGAAGGATTACTAGATGTTGATCATTCCATTCAAATCGGCATGCGCGGACCGCTTTACAGCGCGGATGATATAGAGGATGCGCGACGGCTTGGTTTTGAAGTGATTACCATGAAGGAAGTTCGACAAATTGGATTTTCTGAAGTAATGAAACGCATTCACAAACGTGTGGGTAACAAACCTGTTTTCGTTTCCTATGATATTGATTTCGTTGATCCTGCATTTGCTCCTGGGACTGGCACACCGGAAGTGGGAGGACCAACTAGCTATGAAGCATTGGAATATGTAAGAGGACTCGATGGGCTAAATATTGTCGGATTTGACCTCGTTGAAGTATTACCTTCTTACGATAGTGGAGAAATTACCGCTGTGTTAGCATCCGCAATCATATATGAGATGATCACGCTGGTTGCTTTAAAGAAAAGACGATCACTACAAAAAAACTTGTCTGCAACAACCACACAATGAGATCATCTCACAAAAAGGAGAGTTTTTTATGTCCAATTACCATGTGTACATAAACGGTACATGGCATATAGGAAACGGAGAAAAAAGATCGATTATCAATCCTTCCAATGAAAAAGTCATCACAGAAATTAATGAAGCGTCCTTGCAACAAACATTGGAAGCGATCGAAGCAGCTCGTCATGCTTTTCAATACACAAATTGGTCGTCGAATCCAAGTAATCGAATTTCCGTTCTTCGTCAATTAGCAAATTTACTAGAGAAAAACATGGAAAAATTCGCTTATATGGAGACTATCAATACTGGAAAGCCGATTCGTGAGTCACGTCTCGATGTGAGCGATTCTGTACAATGTCTTCGTTATTATGCCGACTTTCTCGAACAACGAACCATTAAGGAAAAGAAAATGGCTGATGGAACAACAAGTAAAATCATCGAAGAACCTATCGGAGTTTGCGCACTCATTGTTCCTTGGAATTTCCCGCTTTTATTGGGGATATGGAAAATTGCACCTGCGCTTGCTGCAGGAAATACCATCGTTTTTAAACCATCAGAATTAACTCCATTATCTTTAATAGAACTAACCAAACTTATCGATTCCATCGGTCTTCCACCGGGAGTGTTTAATCTTGTTCCCGGGGGCGGTTCTCCTGTTGGAGAAACATTGGTGACACATCCTCATGTGGAAAAAATATCATTTACCGGCGGAACCAAAACAGGTCGATGGATTTACGAACAATGCGCTAGTAGCTTCAAACGGGTTTCCCTGGAACTCGGCGGAAAATCTCCGCTTCTGGTTTTGGAAGATGCTGATCTTAATAACGCAGTAGAGTGGGCGATGTTTGCTTCTTTTTTGAATCAAGGGGAAGTGTGTGTTGCCGCTTCACGAATTCTTGTCCATGAAAATCTTTATGATTCATTTATAGATAAACTGATAAAAAGACTAGATTCCCTTCACATCGGAGATCCTTTAGATGAAAAAACGGAGATGGGGCCATTAATAAGCTCCTCACATTTAGAAAAAGTAGAAATGTATATCCAACTCGGATTGCAAGAAGGAGCTGTCCTGCTCCGAGGCGGCAAACGCATCAAAGAACAAGGATATTACCTCTCCCCCGCCGTTTTTGTCAATGTCCACCAAGACATGCGCATCGTGCAAGAAGAAATCTTTGGTCCTGTTATTACCGTGCAACGCTTCAAAAATGATAAAGAAGCGATCGAATTGGCAAATGATACGATATATGGGCTGGCAGCTGGCATATTTAGCCGCGATCTCGAACGGGCAGAACAAATCGCCAGAAAGCTGAGAGCAGGAACGATTTGGATCAACAGTTATCACACTCCTTATGTCGATGCGCCTTGGGGCGGCTTTAAACAAAGCGGAATCGGCCGGGAGCTTGGCCCACAAGGATTCACTGCTTTTACGGAAACGAAACACGTGAATATAAGCGAAAATGGAAAATTACTCGGGTGGTATCAATAACTTTTCGATTTCGTCCTTGTGGCGAAATCGATTTGTATATAAATTATTCTGAATTTTGTAAATTTTTAGTAAGGAGGAATGGTTGATGGCGAAATGGACAGAACGTTTTGGACATGATGATATTCGACCAACACCAATGAATGAACGGAGTATGAATTTTTTTAGTACCTTTACTCTTTGGATTGCTGCTAACGTAGTCATTACTACCGTGATGACAGGCATGATGTTCGTTCCCGACATTTCCTTTTCCAGTGCGATGTTCGCGATTATTGTCGGCTCTGCGATCGGCGCCATTCCGCTCGCTCTTACAGGAAACATTGGGATTCGAACCGGGCTCCCAACCATGGTTATCACCAGAGCCGCCTTCGGACAAAAAGGGGCGATCCTTCCAGCCCTTGTCAATACAATTATTTTAATTGGCTGGAGCTGGATTCAAGCGTATATGGCTGGCCTTAGTCTTAATTATGCGATTCATTACGCTACAGGATACAGCAATATTAATTTATTTGTGATTTTAACTGAACTGCTCGTCGTGATTATTACGATTTTCGGCCACCGTGGGGTGGAACGAATCGAAAAATATATATCGATTGCGATGTTATTTTTATCCTTTCTCGTTTTTTATAAAATTTTTACGACGTATAACATCTCAACACTATTAGAAATGAAACTAAGCAAGCATCCAGCGGTCACCACGATCATCGCTTTTGATATCGTGGTTGCGACAGCGTTTTCGTGGATGTCGACCGTTTGTGATTTTAACCGAAACTGTCAATCGGAAAAAAGCGGATTTTGGGGAACCTACTTTGGCTATCTTGTCGCTTCGATTGTAGCAATGGGGCTTGGTGCGGTTGTCAGTGGGTTTAGCATTGCTTCTAACATGGAACGAACATACGACCCTACTATTCTCCTTGCCGCTTACGGATTTGGATTAATCGCATCCATTGTCGTCTTCTTTTCTGTACTATCTACCAACGTCATGGCATTATATAGTGCGACAATGTCCTTTATGAACGTATTCCCACGCGCAGGATTTTGGAAGCCGACATTGATCATGGGAATCATTTGTACCCTTGGAGCCTTGTTAAAAGAAGCACTCATGTCCCATTTCTTTAATTTTATTATGCTCATTGCGACACTGTTCATTCCCGTATTCGCCATTGTGCTCGTTGATTACTTTTTGATCAAAAGAGGAACATATGATACGGAAGATATTCTTTTTGATACAAAAGGACGGTATCGGTATCAAAAAGGAGTCAATGTGGCCGCATATGTGGCGTATATCATAGGAGCTGTTTTCGCCTATTACTTTACGTATATTCATCCGCTTGCGATCGGCTCAACCATGTTAACGTTTTTCTTGTCAGGAGCAGGCTATTGGGGATTGATGAAAATCACAAAACAAACATCGAGCGCAGCGCATACCATGGAACTCCAAACTACGACTAGCATGGAGGGATAATTTATGGCAACATCGTATGAAATAGCACTGGCGCAAATGACGCCGATAAATGGCGATATTTCTGGCAACCTCGCAAAAATGGAAACAATTGCAAAGGAATGCAAACAAAAATTTCCCGGTGTTCGCCTTCTCCTGTTCCCGGAACTTTGTACCACTGGTTACGTTTTGTCGGAAACGCTGAAAAACGTTGCCCAAGCATGGGATAGTTTAATATTTCAACGAATGAGCCGGCTTGCGCAAAAACTTCAATTGTATATTGCTTACGGATACGTCGAAAAAGATGACAGGATAAATCTCTATAATTCTCTCATACTGATTGATCCGAGCGGACAATGCATAGGAAATTATCGAAAAATCCATTTAACCCCGTTAGAAAAAGCGTGGTTTACTCCCGGGTCCAAACCAGTCCTAGCAGATACAGAGTTCGGCCGCATCGGTTTAATGATTTGTTGGGACTTAGCTTTTCCAGAACTAGCAAGGTATCTGGCGGTCCATGGAGCCGGGCTTCTTCTTGTTCCATGTGCGTGGGAATCCCCGTTTCACCAGCCTTTTCAAAAATTTGCGATGGCACGCGCAATCGATAATACCGTCTATGTCGCCGCATGTAATCAAACAGGCCAGTCTTTTCCTTTCCATTTCTTTGGTTTATCCTCTATTTATGGACCAGATGGAAATGAAATCGCCAGCGCCAACATGGATGATCAAGAAACAATCATACGAGCAACCATAGATGAAAACTGGCGTCAGGAATTAAAGAAAAACTTTTTCACGATGATGAATGAGCGGCGAACAGATGTTTTTCAAGGAGTGGAATGGACGTCAACTACCCACCGCTTAAAGCCTAGAGGCTTTTGAAGTGGGGGCTTGTAACTACCCAGAAGTGCAAGCGGTTCTTACGAATCTCCTTCCTTGACTTGGTGTTACTTTAGGCAGGTTGACAGCTGCCCAGCGATCCAGGGCATGCCTGTACCGCTACCCGTTCGTTCCGATTCGTCTGTTGGCAGTACTCATTTTCCACACACAACAGACGGCGAAGATGACGCTCGACATTTTACGGTTGCAACGATTTCTGCAACCAACCTCCTATATCGAGTAGTCGATGGAGTGCCTGATCCAACGGTTTTCTCCATAAGTTAATGATAGCATATTAGAAGAGAAAGGAGGAAAGCGCATTCCTCCCCCACTTACTCATTGGGCTCCGCCCTTCTCATTCTTTTAAGTGGGGGGCTCCTGCGCTAAAACGATGAACATCAAAAAAATCATTGACCTATCGATGCCCATTACTGCACAAACCCCGATTTATCCAGGAGATCCCAAACCACATATCACACCAGCGGCAACATTCTCGGAAAACGGCTACCATGTCAGCCGCCTTGTTCTCGGTTCGCATAGCGGCACGCATGTAGACGCCCCTTTTCATTTTCGCGAAGATGGACTGCGAATCGATGAAGTTCCGTTAACGTATTTTCTTGGTAAAGGAATTGTCATCGATGTGACGGGAAAAAACGATGGAGAAGCGGTTACACTAGACGATGTCACTGCTTATTTGCCGCGACTCGAACCGGAAAAAATTGTTCTTTTTCACACTGGTTGGTCCCAATATGCGAGAACGGAGCGCTATTTTCGCCACCCGTACATTGCGATCGACGTCATCCAGGCAATGTTGGAACGAGGAATCCGCACGTTTTTCATCGATGCGTTAAACATCGATCCGCCTGACGGCTCTTCCTTCCCTGCGCATGAAGCGATTACCGCTGTAAATGGAGTAATCGGGGAAAATTTTACGAACTTTGATAAAATCGACTTTACTGACCCATATATTATCGCGCTTCCTCTTTATTTGCCGAACGGCGACGGCTCGCCGGTGAGAGCGGTGGCGGTGGAATTTGATTCATGCTAATTGAACCCGCGACATTCTCTATTCGGCGTTTCGCCTTTAGAACCCTGCACCGATTTCTCCTGCCGTCGCCTTAAAATCATGTCATCTTAAACAATGTTTTCGTTTCTATTATCCTTATAGAACATATATTCCCATGAAATGGTTCGTCGCCCTTATATTAATTACGGAAAAAACACGTTCTTCTTCACTAGCGCCGTCCTGCAAATATTTTTGTTCGCACTAGGTTCTTGTTTCAATCATTGCAATAACTCATATTAGGACACTCCTCCTTATCCGAGACATAAGCAGACAAAGAGGCCTTGTTTCTTGTATGATAAAATTAATACCAATCATAACAAGGAGTGTCAGGAGCATGAACATTATCCCTACCCATCTTCTTGACCGCTCAACTGTAAAGCAATTTTTTATCACCCATTGGGGAAGTCCGCAAATGGTCGTTTCAACGGGATTGTATGATTGCAGTGAGCTGGACGGTTTTGCCGCGGTCCAAGGCAATGGGGAAATAGCGGGGCTGATCACCTTTGTCATCCGTGGTGAAGAATGCGAAATTGTTTCACTAGATAGCGTGATCGAAAACCAAGGAGTCGGCAGCGCTCTTTTGCAACAAGCGGAAGCATTTGCAGCACAGCATGGATGTAGCACGGTCCGCTTAATCACGACGAACGATAATTTACACGCTTTGCGCTTTTATCAAAAACGGGGTTACCAGATTGTTAAGGTCTTTCCGAATGCCGTGGAAAAAGCAAGACAAATGAAACCGAGCATTCCGCACGTTAGCTCAGACGGCATTCCGATTCGGGATGAGCTGTTGCTTGTCAAACAACTACTGTAAATAACGGATGAAAGTAGCGACGTTTCTAAATGTCTACCATCATCCTTCTTCTACACAAAAATTGATTGAGCCCATTTCGAAATGGAATATATATTTTCATGATATTACGATTTGCGAAAAACACCCGTTTATGTTTGTGTTTTAGTCACGATAACAAAAACCATCCCCTCTTCTCTTAGAAAGACGGGGATGGTGTATATTGTTTAAAATAACAGTCCTTCTTCTATACCAATGTGATACATATAGTATAAGCCATATATGATACTAATTAGCGAAACTACTTTTACAATAAACTGATAAATCGTTTGCTTCTGTTTCATCCAGATAAACGGCAGCCCTAGAAAAGTAGTAAATAACATCATGCCAACGATCGTTCCCATACCAAATATGAGTATAAATAGCAGCGCTTGCAATCGATTATCAACAGTTGTTAGCGTTAAAAGTACCATTCCGGCACTGCCGGCTAATCCATGAATAATTCCAATTAAGGTCGACTTTAAATGCAGATGGTTTATCTTCATTTCTTTTCTAATAGGAATCATATAAGCGGAACGAAAGCTTGTAATTCCTAAGACTACGATCATCACTCCAACGACTAGTTCCAGCCACATTGCTGTGGTTTCTGGTATTTGTTGCTCCATCCCTATCATAACCATGCCAATGACAAATAGGGTTACGGTATGGCCGATCCCCCAAAAAATCCCGGCGAGCGATGAAAGCGAAAGCTTACTCGTTCGGCTCGCAATAGTCGATACAGCGATAACATGATCCGGTTCTGTCGCATGTTTGATGCCCAAGACAAATCCAAAAAGCAAAATCGGCAATACGGTACTCACGAGCACTCCATCTCCTTATCTTTTTAGTACTTTCGCAGAAAAATAGGTTCCTCTTGAAAACATTCTTCGCGAATAAACTGATGAATAATTTGAAAAATCGTTTCAATAACATGCGTTTCATGGGCCAAAACACGAATAACCAATCCAGGGATCATAGGGATGGACCAGCCAAGGTGTACAGAAGCAGGAAAACGCGCTGCCATCGATTCAAATTTTTGAAGAAGATCCTTTGTCATAAAAGGGCTAATCACAAAAAGAGAACCAAAATGAGTATATCCTTCCATCTGAAGAATTCCTGTCATCCCTGTGCTTGTCTCTAAATAGAGATGATCAAACAACTTTAAATTGTCCTCATAATATATCTTTAATTTAGAGCGGATCCAATCGTAGCGAAACAGCTCGCCACTTTCTGACCACCCTGGCGTAATAATATCTCCATAAATGAAAGTAGAACTTTCTTTCATATAAACGGTCATTTCTTGATAAAATTGAGCTTTTTCATAAGCAATGACTGGATCGGGAAAAAATTCGAGCACACTTTGATCATCCAAGTAAACTGACGTATATTGTTGTACCGGCACCTTGACTGTCTTATATATTTTCGTTGCCGATTGGGTGGTGGCAATCAGATGTGCTCCTTCTTGCAACATTATTTCCGTTTTATATCGATCTCCGTCTACATACCCTCCCCCTACATGAATCAAATAAATCGTCGGCTGAGACGGATGAAGGTATACCGGCCGGGTCAACTTCAACGCTCCTTCATAATAGCAATCGGAAATAACTGTACGGCCGTTTTTCTCCACGGCCGTACACTGCAACAGTCCTGACCAGCTCATTCTTCTAACCCTACCAACATCACTTGTTTTTTAATCCACTCTACTACTTCCGCTAATCCAATTTCTTCTTTTAAATTGGTGAAAATAACCGGTTTTGTTCCGCGCGCCGCTTTTGCATCGCGCTCCATCACTTCTAAACTTGCTCCTACATAAGGGGCGAGGTCGATTTTATTAATAACCAACAAGTCGGATTTAATCATTCCTTGTCCACCTTTGCGCGGAATTTTTTCCCCTTGCGCTACATCAATCACATAAATAGAGAAATCAACGAGCTCCGGACTGAATGTGGCGGCCAAATTATCGCCGCCGCTTTCGATAAAAATAATTTCTACATCCGGGTGACGTTCTTTTAACTCGTCAATCGCCGCAAAATTCATCGAAGCATCCTCACGAATGGCGGTATGCGGACATCCTCCCGTTTCCACACCGATAATCCGATCTTCCGGCAGCACACTATGTTTCACTAAAAACTGCGCATCTTCTTTTGTATATATATCATTTGTTACTACTGCCAGGCTGAATTCACGATGCAACGCCCGAATAAGCTTTTCGACAAGCATCGTCTTTCCCGCACCGACCGGGCCGCCAATCCCAATTCTTACTGGTTCCATCTCCATTTCATCTCCTTTTCAAAAAATTAAGACATAAATAAGCGAACGGAAAGTTGTTCGTGCTGCATTTGCGCAATTTCCAATCCCGGCGCTGCAGCTCCTAACTCCTCTTCTGTTAACGTATGGATCTTCTGTACCGCTTTTATCAAATGCGGCTGCATGGAAACGAGCAACCGCTGCCCATCGGTCTGGCCGAGCGGAATACCGCGAACCGCGTTTTGAACAAGTGCTTGAACAGAAGTATACAAATATGATAAAACCGTCGTATCTTTTGGAATTTCCAAATGATAGCAAACTATGGCGAAAACAAGTGCAGGATGCATATACCCGCGTTTCTTTTTATCATCATTCCATATGTCAAAAGGATAGATTTCACGGCAAATTTTCCACATTCGTTCCCCGATCATCCGCGTTCCTTCTCTTGTTTCTCTCGCCAGGCAAAGCGCAGCCAACATTTCATTTAACCGCCATACATCCTCTTTCGATTTTTCCTCTAAAAAATCGTACGTTAACCGGCACGCCAGGCCATCGGTATACGTCAGTTGCGTTTGAATATAAGCACATAGCGCATCGCGAAACGTTTCATAGTTATTGATTTTTTCATTGGAAATATACGTTTCAAAACCAAAGGAATGAGAAAATGCTCCAGAAGGAAAGTTCGAATCACAGAGCTGTAATAAAGGCAACAGCTTATCTATCATGGCGATGACCGATATAACGAAATGCTTGTTTTACTTTTCGTTTTTCCCGCTGATACGGGATATGTAATTGTTTTAGCAGCTCTTCTACTAAGTAGTCATATTGAACGAGCATTTCCTCCCCTTCGAATTGAGCAGGCAAATGACGATTCCCAAGCTGATGCGCAATTTCTCCCATTTGTTTCATCGATGTGGGCCGAATGACAAGCAAATCATCAGGCAGCACGCTCACAACAATCATATTTTTCTCATCCATAAATAAGATATCGCCATCGGTTAATTCCTTTGTTTCTTTTAAACGAATCCCTAATTCTCTGCCATGATCGGTAACAACACGCTGAATTCGTTTTACTAAATCATCGCTGCTTAGATATACCCGCTCTATATGCGGAGGCAATTGGTCTAACATTCCAATATTTCCGATGATTTTTTCGACAATCATTTTTTATCACCTCAAAATAAAAAATATCGTTGCGCCATTGGAACAACTTCGGCTGGTTCACACGTAATAAGAGTTCCGTCGACTCTTACCTCATAAGTTTGCGGGTCGACATCAATCTTTGGCATCGCATTGTTATACGCCATGTCTTTTTTCGACAAGCTGCGAATGTGCTCTACCGGTTGAATTGTTTTTTGCAAATTCAATTTCTGTGGGATTCCAAGCTCAAAAGCTGCTTTCGATACAAATGTAATAGAAGTGCTATATAAGGCTTTTCCATAACTTGCAAACATCGGCCGATACATGACCGGCTGCGGAGTCGGAATGCTGGCATTAGGATCTCCCATTACGCTATAGGCAATCATTCCCCCTTTCAAAACAAGTTCCGGTTTTACGCCAAAAAATGCAGGATGCCAAATGACTAAATCGGCTAATTTGCCCACTTCGATCGATCCGACGTACTTCGCAATCCCATGGGTAAGCGCCGGATTAATCGTATATTTGGCAATGTAACGCTTTACTCGAAAATTATCGCCCCCTCCTTTTTCTTCTGGCAGTCTTCCAAATTGCTTTTTCATCTTATCCGCTGTTTGCCATGTACGCAAAATCACTTCTCCGACGCGTCCCATCGCTTGCGAATCAGAGCTGATCATGCTAAAAACGCCTAAATCATGGAGAATATCTTCCGCCGCGATCGTTTCTTTACGAATGCGGGAATCCGCAAAGGCAATATCTTCGGGAACAGACGGGTCTAAATGATGGCAAACCATCAACATGTCTAAATGCTCATCTAACGTATTTTTTGTATAAGGTCGCGTTGGGTTTGTAGAAGAAGGCAATATATTAGGAAAACTCGCTACTTTAATAATATCTGGCGCATGCCCCCCGCCCGCTCCTTCCGTATGATATGTGTGAATGACACGCCCGTTAATCGCCCGTAACGTATCTTCGACAAATCCCCCTTCATTCAGCGTATCGGTATGAATCGCCACTTGCACATCATATTCGTCCGCGACCTGCAAACTGGCATCAATGGCCGCCGCTGTTGTCCCCCAATCTTCATGAAGCTTTAAGCCAATGGCTCCTGCGCGAATTTGCTCCGCTAACGGCTCTTTCGCCGATGCGTTGCCTTTTCCTAAAAATCCAAGGTTCATCGGAAACGCTTCGGCCGCTTCCAACATGCGATGGATGTTCCATTCCCCGGGGGTACACGTCGTCGCATTTGTGCCTGTCGCCGGTCCTGTTCCGCCTCCGATCATTGTCGTAATCCCCGATGACAATGCCGTTTCGATTTGTTGCGGACAAATAAAGTGAATATGGGCGTCAATTCCTCCTGCGGTGACAATTTTCCCCTCTGCCGCAATAATTTCCGTCGCTGCTCCGATTGTTATATTGACCCCATCCATCAACAACGGATTGCCTGCTTTCCCAATTGCAGCAATCTTGCCGTCTTTAATCCCAATATCTGCTTTATAAATTCCCGTGTAATCTACAATGATTGCATTCGTCAGCACTAAATCCATCGATTCAGAACGTGTGGCAAGCGGGTGTTGCCCCATTCCATCGCGAATGACTTTTCCGCCGCCAAATTTCACTTCATCGCCATAAACGGTAAAGTCCTGTTCGATCTCAATCCATAAATCGGTATCCGCTAAACGAACACAATCTCCTGTTGTCGGTCCAAACATATCCGCATATTGTTTTCGCGACATTTGAAAACTCACAAAATTACTCCCCTTTCTTGTCTTGGTCAAGTGGGCCGTTGACAAAATTATTCAATCCGTAAACACAACGTTTCCCAGAAAAAGGGACAAGCTCCACTTGCTTTGCATCCCCTGGTTCAAAGCGCACCGCTGTTCCTGCAGGAATATTTAAATGCTTTCCATACGCCGCTTGGCGGTCAAATTCAAGAAACGAGTTGACTTCAAAAAAGTGAAAGTGAGATCCGACTTGAATCGGACGATCCCCTCGATTTTTCACGGTAATTTTTGTAATCGATTTATTTTGATTACAAACAATCATTTTTTGTTTTAACAAATATTCCCCTGGTATCATAATCCGCCTCCCCCCTTTTAACGAATCGGATGATGAACCGTAACAAGCTTCGTGCCATCAGGAAATGTCGCTTCCACTTGTATGTCTTCGATCATTTCCGGAACTCCTTCCATCACATCATCACGGGTTAAAATCGTTGTCCCATATTGCATTAGCTCTGCCACTGTACGTCCATCGCGCGCGCCTTCCAAAATTTCATATGTAATTAAAGCGACTGCTTCAGGATAATTTAGCTTTAACCCTCTCTCCTTGCGGCGGCGTGCAAGATCTGCGGCTACGACAATAAGCAGCTTCTCTTGTTCGCGAGCGGTTAGTTTCAATGTTCCCTCCATCCTTCCTATGCATTTTAAACTGTTAAGAACCGTTGAATGTCATTCATATTCGTTTCACTGACACGCCCCTGTGCTACAACGGCGCCGCGATCGAAAATGTAAAAGTAGTCCGCGCATGAAAAAGCCAAATCTAAGCTATGCTCGACAAGGACAATGCCAACCATTTTTTCTTTGGCAATTTTGACAATGACATCACGAATAAGCTGTATGATCGATGGTTGAATTCCTTCCATCGGTTCATCAAGCAAAAGCAATTTGGGCTGCCCAATAAGCGCACGGGCAATGGCAAGCTGTTGCTGCTGCCCGCCGCTTAAATCTCCCCCTTTTCTATGCAACATTTCTTTTAATATAGGAAATAACTCATAAATTTCTTCTAAAATCCGTGATTGATTGACTTTCTTAGGAAGCGCCTCGAACCCTAGCAATAAATTTTCTTCTACTGTCAACGCAGAAAAGATTTCCCTTCCTTGTGGAACATAGCCAATCCCCTTTCTTACTCTCTCTTCCGGCGGTAATGAGGTAATATCCTCATACTCCCACTCGATTTTGCCGGCAATCGGTTTGATTAACCCGATGATACTTTTGATGAGCGTCGTTTTTCCGACCCCATTTCGCCCAAGCACCGCCGTAACAGCACCTTTTGAAACGTGGATGCTTACATTTTCCAACACAACGCTTTGTCCATATCCGGCTGTAAGGTTTTGAACGCTTAACACGCTTTCTCCTCCCTTCCCAAATAAACTTCTACCACTTTTTCATTTTGCTGAATGTCCTCCATTGTTCCCTCACATAATACTTTCCCTTCATGCATGACCGTAACTTGTTTGGAAAAACGCCGAACAAAATCCATATCATGCTCCACAATGACGACAGCACAATTGCACGCGATTTCATGGATCAGCTCCCCTGTTCGTTCCCGTTCCGCTTCGCTCATTCCAGCAATCGGTTCATCAAGCAGCAAAAGCTGAGGAAATTGGATAAGCTGCATTCCAATTTCCAGCCACTGCTTTTGGCCGTGTGAAAGAGAACCAGCCTTTTGATCGGCATAATCTAATAATTGGATACGTTGCAGTAGTGCGGCGATAGTATCACGCTCTTCTCGCGACAACTTTGCCCGTAAAACAGCAAACAATCCGCGATCTTGTTTTAAAGCCAGCTCCATATTCTCCCACACCGTTAACTGATGAAAAATCGATGGGCTTTGAAATTTTCGCGAAATGCCAAGCTGTACAATTTTGTGCTCCGGCATTTTCGTAATATCGTGTGAGTAAAATAACACTTTACCGCTGCACGCTCTTGTTTTTCCGCAGATCACATCTAGTAGCGTCGTCTTTCCCGCTCCGTTTGGTCCGATCAAAAATCGTACTTCGTGCGGATACACTTCAAGATTTACCCCTTGCAATGCGTGAAATCCATCAAAATCCACCGACACTTCGCGACACATGAGAACCGGCTTCATTTATTCTCCCCTCCCTTTGTCCTTTTCTTTGCCTAAAAGACTGATATACACCTACAAGTCCATTTGGCAAAAACATGACCATACCGATAAATAATCCTCCTAAAAACAGAAGCCATATATCAGGATAATTTTCGCTAAAAAAACTTTTCGCACTGTTCGTAACAATAGCACCTATAACAGCCCCAATTAACGAACTCCTTCCTCCGACAGCAACCCATAACACCATTTCAATCGAAGGGATAATTCCCATCATAGCCGGAGAAATCAGCCCTACTTGCAAAACAAACATTACGCCCGCCAGCGCCGCAAAAGCTGCGGAAAGGCTATAGACAAACACCTTGTACGTTGTTGGATTAAAACCTAAAAAGCGGACCCTATTTTCACTATCCCGGATGGCTACAAGCACCCGGCCGAATCGACTTATCGTTAACCAACGGGAGAAAAGGAAAATGAACAAAAGCAAAGCAACGGTGAACAAGTAAAGAATAATTTGGGTAAGAGGAGAAGATAAAGAAAAACCGAAAACGGTAGAAAAATTCGTTAATCCATTCGTTCCTCCTGTCCATTCCTGCTTTCCGATGAACAACGTAACAAAAACAACAACCACAGCTTGCGATAATAAAGAAAAATAGACACCTCTAATCCGATTTTTAAACGTAAAATAACTTAGAAATGCTGCTAATAGCACCGGGATGATGATGGCGGAAGAAATAGCAAATAGGGGATGTTCAAACGGTTTCCAAAACCACGGAAGCTGGGTTACACCACTCCATTCCATAAAATCAGGTAAACGTCCATGCGAAGACTCTAATTTTAAATACATTGCCATACAGTAAGCTCCTAAACCAAAGTACACACCATGACCTAAACTTAAAATCCCTGTATAGCCCCAAATCAAAGAAATCCCTATCGCAATTATGGCGAAGCAGAGAAATTTTCCGAGCAGCGATAAACGAAATTCGGTTAAATAAAACGGTGCTGCAAACAAAGCAAGAAAAAACAGCCAATAAAGCCAGCCTTTTTTTGTCATCTTTGACACCCCTTAATCGAGTGATCTTGTTTTCACACTGACAAGCCCCGAAGGCTTCCATTGCAAAAAGGCGATAATAAGCGCAAAAATAATCACTTTTGCCATCGTCGCACTTGTCGAGTACTCCATCAACGTGCTAACCAATCCGATTCCGATTGCTCCCAACACCGTGCCGATTAGTTTCCCCACCCCTCCTAAAATGACAACCATGAACGCATCGACAATATAATACGTTCCAATCGTTGGACCAATCGGACCGAGCAATGTCAGCGCACAGCCCGCTAAACCGGCAAAACCGGAACCAATGGCAAAAGCATATGCATCGACTTTTCGAGTAGAAATCCCAAGACAAGAAGCCATATCCCGATTTAACGTGACCGCCCTCATTCTTCGGCCGGCTGGCGTTTTGTTTAAATAAGCATAAAGGGCAAAAATGGATAGGATGACAAATGCTAAAATAAACAGCCGTTTGTACGGAAAAACCATTCCCGCAACGCGAATACCTCCATCTAGCCATCCAGGAGGAAGCACCGCTACATTTGGTGCGCCAAAAATCGTTCGCGCAACTTGTTGCAAAATCAAACTAACTCCCCATGTCGCTAATAAACTATCCAACGGACGATGATATAAATGTCGGATTAATATCTTTTCTAATCCCCAGCCAAGGAGAGCAGAAACAAAAAAGGCAACAGGAATGGCGACGAAGAAATAATATCCCATGGATTGCGGAGCATACTTGGAAAATATTTGTTGAACGACGTACGTCATGTACGCTCCCACCATTATCAATTCGCCATGAGCCATGTTGATGACACCCATTAGTCCAAAGGTAATCGCCAACCCTATAGCAACAAAAAGCAAAATCGAACCTAAGCTGAAACCGTTAAAAATTTGCGTAATGACTGCGGACAACAAAACCTCCTCCTTTCTTGGAAATGGAAAGGAGCCTAACCCCCTTTCCACAACTGATGTTTTTCATTTAATTTAAATTTTTCGCCCATGGATAGCTTTTTAAGTAAGGATCTGGCTTGATCGCCTTTCCGGAATTCCATAGTTCCTTAAACTGTCCATTTGGCTGGATTTCTCCTATTCTCACAATCTTCCATGTGTGTTGCGTTTCTCCATCGATTTTTACCGTTCCGCCAGGCGCTTTATACTCAATGCCATCCGCGGCTTTTTTCACCTTATCGACATCAAAAGAGCCTGCTTTTTTCACTGCTTCCGCCCATAAATGAACAGCAAAATATGCTGCCTCAATCGGGTCGTCGGTAACCCGATCTTTCCCATACTTCTCTTTGTATTTTTCTACAAACACTTTGTTTTCCGGTGTGTTCGTTGACTGGAAATAATTCCAAACAGCAAGATGACCTGCTAATACATCACCGCCAATTCCGCGAATTTCTTCTTCTGCGATGCTGACAGACATAACAGTTAAATCTTTCGCCGTAATTCCGGCATCTTTCAATTGCTTAAAGAAAGCGACATTGCTGTCCCCATTTAACGTATTAAACACTACATCCGGCTTCACTTCTTTAATTTTGCTAATAATCGTGCTATAATCCGTATGGCCAAGCGGAGTATATTCTTCGCCTACCAATTGTCCGCCCTCTGCCTTTAATTGAGCTTTAATAATTTTATTTGCGGTGCGCGGAAACACATAATCCGAGCCAAGCAAGAAAAATTTCTTTCCTCTATTTTTTAGCAGCCAACTTACCGCTGGAACGATTTGCTGATTGGTTGTGGCGCCTGTATAAAAAATATTTGGTGAAGACTCCATCCCTTCGTACTGTACAGGATACCAAAGCAAACCATTATTTTGCTCTACGACAGGAAGCATTGCTTTTCGGCTTGCTGATGTCCATCCTCCAAAGATCGCCACCACTTTGTCTTTCTGCAACAATTTTTTCGCCTTTTCTGCAAATGTTGGCCAATCGGACGCACCATCCTCAATCACAGGTTTAATTTTTTTTCCTAGCAGACCGCCTGATTCATTAATCTCTTCGATTGCCATTAACTCCGCATCACGCAACGATACCTCGCTAATTGCCATCGTGCCGCTCAGTGAATGGAGAATGCCTACTTTGACCGTATCACCCGTTTCCGATGTACTTGTTTCTTTCGTGTTTTCTTTCACCTCATCGACTGCCGATGATGCAGCACATCCACTTAATACAAACACAAACGCACATAAAAGCAAGACTAACAGTTTAAAAGCTTTCCATTCCAATCTCTTCATGTAAACACTCCTTACAAGATTCTAATTATTTGTGATATAATTAGAATCAGGCATACCGTTGCACATATGATGCCTGATTTTCTGAAAGCTTCTCATGGCCGTGAGAAGCTTTTTTTCTTCCCTCCTTCCCTAAAAATGTAATATTACATAACATAAAATGTAATATTTATATACAAAATTATACACATCTCCCTCATTTAAGCAAGATAAAAATCTAAAAATATAATATATTTCGATTTTTATGTTACGAATTCTTACATGAAACTTAGCAAAAAAACGTCAGGACTTTTTATAGCAAGTTCCTGACGTTTTTTCTTCTATACTCAAATCACTAAGTTCAACAATACAATCAATAAAAACGCAACCACGGAAATAATCGTCTCCATCACAGTCCATGTCATCAACGTTTCTTTGACGGTCATGCCGAAATACTCTTTAATCATCCAGAAGCCCGAGTCGTTGACGTGCGATAGAATGAGAGACCCAGCTCCCGTCGCTAATACGAGCAACTCCATATTCGTACCAGGCATGCTAGCGGCAATCGGGGCGACGATGCCGGCCGCTGTCATCATCGATACGGTCGCCGAACCGGTTGCGATCCGAATGAGCGCGGCGATTCCCCATCCTAATAGGAGCGGAGACAGATGGGAATGCTTCGCTAAATCGGCAATTTGCTCGCCAATGCCCGAGTCAAGCAACACTTTATTAAACGCTCCGCCAGCGCCGATAACTAGTAAAATATTCGCAACTGGACCAAGGCAGTCGTTCGCAAATTTTAACACTTTATCGCGGTTGAATCCGCTCGCATACCCAAGGCTGAAGAACGAATAAATCGTTGCGATTAACAGCGCGACGATCGGATCCCCGATAAAGCGCAATACTTTCGATGTTTCTGACGTTTGGTCCAACGTTACATTGGCAACAGAAGCGATTAACATCAAAATAACAGGAAGTAAAATGGTGAATAATGTGTTTCCGAAGCCAGGCAAATCTTTCGTTTCTTTATGCTGCACAAGCTGCTCGGCGATTTCTGCCGGCACTTTTTTATACATGCGTGACCCGATCCATTTTCCAAACAGCGGACCGGCGATAATGGCTGTCGGCAGTCCGACAATAATCGAGTAAAGAATCGTCATTCCAACGTCTGCTTTAAATATACCGACTGCGGCCATCGCTGCTGGGTGCGGCGGCACCAGTCCATGCACGACCGACAATCCGGCAACGAGCGGAATTCCAATCGTCACGAGCGAAATCCCCGTCTCCATCGCAATCGTAAATACAAGCGGAATGAGCAGGACGAATCCTACTTGGAAAAATACCGGAATACCTACTAAAAAGGCAACGACCATCATCGCCCAATGGACGCGTTTTTGGCCGAAACGGTTAATCAATGTTTTCGCAATCCGTTCGGCGCCTCCGGACTCTGCCATCATTTTTCCAAGCATCGTCCCGAGCGCCAAAACAATTGCTAAAAAGCCAAGCGTGTTGCCAAGACCTGCTTTAATCGAATCAATAATTCCCGGCGTTTCCGGCGACGGCGCGATCAGCGGCATGCCCATCGCAAGCCCGACACCAACGGACGTTAAAATTAAAGCGACAAACGGATGCATTTTCGCAGCCGTAATCAGCAGCAATAATACAACAATCGCTGCAACGACAATCACAATTCCCATTTTCCATTCCCCCTCTGTTGTGCTTGATGTAAACTAAACCGATTTAGTAACCAAAACATAGCTATCCATTTCTGCGCTGGAAAGAAGCAATCACATCAAACTCGTCTTTCAATCGTTCATACAACCGCGTATACATATCAAATAATTCGGAATAAATGAGCGTATTTTCCGTATTCGGTTCATGACGGGCGGTAATATGAATCCACGTTTTCACCGTATCAAGCGACGGAATATCGCCAAGCGCATACAGCGCCAATGCCGCCGCGCCTAACGCGGACGCCTCATGCGTTTCTGGAACGAGCAGCTCTTTTCCCATCATATCGGCAAGCATTTGCCGCCAAAATGGCGATTTGGCAAAGCCGCCCGATACGCGGATTTCCGAAAGTGGACCTGTTACATCACGAATCGCCAGGGCAACGGAAAAGATGCTCATGCATACCCCTTCCATCACCGCGCGAATAAAATGTTCCCGCTTATGATGAAGGCTGATGCCAAAAAACGTGCCTCTGGCGTTTGCATTCCAGTACGGCGCCCGTTCCCCGGATAAAAATGGGAGAAACAGCAATCCTTCTGCCCCTGCCGGAACTCGCTCCGCATATTTTGTCAATAAATCATACGGATCGATGCCAAGCCTTTTCGCCACTTCGCGTTCCTGGCCGCCAAATTCATCGCGCAGCCACCGCAGCAAAATCCCCCCGTTATTCGTCGGTCCCCCGACGACCCAATGGTTTGGCGTCAGGGCATAACAAAACGTTCTTCCTTTTTCATCCGTTTTTTGCACGGAGGAAATCGTCCGCACTGCGCCGCTTGTTCCGATCGTAATCGCCGCTTCGCCCGGCAAAATCGCGCCAACGCCGATGTTGGCAAGCACCCCGTCACTCGCGCCGACGACAACCGGTACATCCAGGTCAAGCCCCATTTGTTCGGCCCATTCTTTTTTCATGCCCCGCAATACATGCGTTGTCGGCACTAAACTAGATAACTGCGCCCTCGTAATGCCTAGAAGTTGAAGCACATCCGCATCCCAATCAAGCGTATCCAAGCGAAACAGCCCGGTTGCCGAAGCGATCGAATAGTCGACGACATACTGACCATATAACCGGTACAAGATGTATTCTTTAATGGACACAAACTTATGCGCCTGCCGGAATATATCTGGCTGCTCTTCCTTCAGCCAAAGCAGTTTCGGAAGCGGTGACATCGGATGAATCGGCGTGCCAGTCCGCTTATAAATAGCCAATCCGTTCCGTTCCCGTAAAAGACGGTCCGCTTGTCCGACGCTGCGGTTATCGGCCCAGATGATACAGCGGGTAAGCGGGCGACCCGACGCATCAAGCGCCATTAGCGAATGCATCGCCGCACTAAAGCCGATCGCTTTCACTTGATGTGGAGCAAGACGCGATTTGATGATGACAGCGTTTACAGTTTGGACAACGGCGGAGAAAATCTCCTCGGGATCTTGTTCCGCCCAACTTGGATGCGGCTGGATGATTGGATAATCCACTGCATGGGAGGAGAGTACCTGCCCGCGTTCACCAAACGCCACCGCTTTCGTGCTTGTCGTGCCGATATCGACACCAATGACTACTTTATTGTCTGCTGTCATTGTTGTTCCCTCTTTCCAATCATATTTGCCGGACGGATTTCCGCTCGATCAATGTAGGCGGAAAGCGAAAAATTTGCGGCTTGTGTTTTTGTTTCTTGGCAATCTGCATAAACAAACGCTCTGCAGCTTTTTTCCCCATCGCAAAAGTTGGCTGGGCAATGGTCGTTAACGTTGGCGTATAAATATCGGCAAACGGAACATCGTCAATGCTGATCAACGCCAAATCATCAGGCACATGGATGCCGTTGTTCTTGACGAAATGCAAAATCTCCATCAATGTCAAATCGTTAATCGCAAACAGCGCTTGCGGCGGACGGCCTGAAGCAAACAGCTTTGCTAGTTCACTCTGAATGGAGGAAATTTCGGCCGCGACAAAATAATCAGCGATAACTGGAAGCCCTTTTTCCGTTAGCGCCTGCCGAAATCCTTCAATCCGCTCCACCCTTGGAACAACATGGGAAACAAGCGGAGGAGCGACGACGCCGATGCGCTCGTAACCGTTACTAGCCAAATATTCCACTGCCATAGCGGCCGCACGTTTGTTATCAAGCAAAATAGCATCCGCTTCAATCCTTGGAACCATCCGGTCGACAAACACAAGTGGAAAGTGTTCCTCCACTAGCCGTTGATATACATCCTCGTTTTTCCCCGTCGTAAAAACAATCAAGCCATCCACTTGTTTGGCAAGCAGCATGTCAATATATTTTTTCTCTTTTTCCGGATCGTCATCGGAATTGCAGACGATGACATGAAAACCGCGCTCTTGGCACGCTTCTTCGATGGCATGCAAGACTTGGATCGTCAGCATATGCAAAATATTAAAGACAATGACTCCGATGGTTGCTGTTGTTTTCTGCTTTAAGCTGCGGGCGATAATATTCGGTTGATATCCTAGCTCTTCAATTGCCCGAGCAATTCGTTTTCTCGTTTCCTCACTCATATATTCATAGCGTTTATTCAAATATTGCGATACCGTACTTTTCGAGACGTTGGCCAATTTCGCGACATCGGCCATCGTTACTTTCTTCAAAGGGATCCCTCTTTCATTACTAAATCGATTTAGTATTTATAAACGGTTTCATAAACCGGTTTAGTAGAATTATAAAACAAATTGAAAGCGTTTTACAACTATTTTTTAGAGAAAAACTTGCTGCCAAACGTTGTTAATAAATCGTTTTTATGACCATGATAAGAGTACATACTACTGTTGAAGGAGGAAGCAAACTTGAAAAACATTGGCCAAAAAATTGTCAGTTTTGCGTTAATTGGTTCCCTCGCAGCTGGATCTTTTGCCCTTGCTGCACGCGAGGAAGCAAAAAGAGTGAAAAAACAAGAGCCGATTAAAAATGTCATTATGATGGTAATGGATGGGACAAGCGCAGGAGCTACGACATTAGCAAGATGGTACAAAGGCGAACCACTCGCTTTAGACGAAATGGCAAGCGGCGCTGTCCGTACGTACTCAGCGGAATCGGCGATTACCGACTCCGCTTCAGCGGCAACAGCGATGGCTACCGGATTCAAATCAAACGATAAGTATATCGGGATCCTCCCGAGTGTTGTCAATTCACCTGGATTACAGCCGATTCCGAAAGAAGAAGCGCTCAAGCCGGTAGCCAATGTACTCGAAGGAGCCGAATTAATGGGAAAAGCAACGGGAATTATCGCCACGGCGGCTATTCAACATGCGACACCAGCTGGTTTCTCCGCTCATGTTCCGCACCGAAGCTTGTTTCCGGATATCGCTGAACAGCAAGTATATCAAGACATCGAAGTCGTCCTAGGCGGAGGAAAGGATGCATTGCTTCCTGGAAGCAAAACAAACAACCGAAAAGACAACGAAAACATGCTAGAAGTCATTAAGAAAAAAGGATATGACGTCGTGGAAACGCGCGATGAGCTGCTTCGCTCCAAATCCGATAAAATTTGGGGAGCATTTGCTGATGACGCGCTTGCGCAAGACATGAACCGTCCATATATGAGACCAAACGAGCCGACATTAGCGGAAATGACAAAAAAAGCAATTGATACACTTTCAAAAGATAAAGATGGCTTTTTCCTTTTTGTTGAAGGAAGCCAAGGCGATTGGGCCGCTCATGCGAACGATCCTGTCGGCATCATCAGCGAAGTGTTAGCGTTTGACAAAGCGGTCAAAGAAGCGCTTTCCTTTGCGAAAAAACGCAACGACACGCTTGTGATTGCCGTAGCCGACCACGGCAACAGTGGCATTACGATCGGCAACCGCAACACCGATCAAACATACCCTAAAACTCCAGTTTCCGCATATATTGAACCGCTGAAAAAAGCGAAAATGACGCTAGACGGCGCGATGAGCCAATTAAAGCCGGACAAATCAAACCTAAAAGAAGTCGCTCGTTTGTATGGATTAGATTCATTAACAGCCGAAGAGAAGAAAAGATTAAGCGAATCAACGGATCTTCGCAAAACATTTACGGAATTGCTGGCCGCGCGCGCTAATCTCGGATTTACGACAGGCGGACATACGGGCGAAGATGTATTTCTCTACACTTACGGTCCGAACCGACCGATTGGCACATTTGAAAATACGGATTTAGCCCGCATCATGGCAAAAGCGATGGGCTTTGACTTAAATGATTTAAATAAACGGTTATTTGTCAACGCCAAAAAAGAATTCGAAGCAATCGGGGCAACCGTAACGATTGACCAAACGGACGTACAAAATCCTGTCTTCATCGTAAAGAAAGGAAACACGGCGGCGAAACTTCCTGTGAACAAAAACTTGATGATCATCGGGAACAAAACATACGAGTTAGAAGGACTTGTCGTTTACAGTAGGGACCAGTTCTGGGTTCCAAAGCAAGCGATCAAGCTTTTTCAACAAATCCGATAACATTGCAAAAGGCGCGAAACAATCACTCGCGCCTTTCGTTATGATTTTTAGAATAAAATCTTGGAAAGATACACGATCATCGTCACTGTCACCGAACTAAGCAGCGTTGACACAAATACCGCCTGAGCGGCATAATCCGGATGGTGACCGTATTCGAGTGCATAAAGCGCGGTGTTTCTCGAACAAGGATACGAACTTGCGATCAATAAAGCTTGAGCGGTCACTCCTTCAAGATGCAAGGCGAAAATAATCAAAGCGGCAACCGCCGGTGAAAGAAGGAGACGGCTAAACACACTCACATACAACAGCGGCGGCAGCTGTTTCAGATTAATATAAGCCACTTGCGCTCCCAACGTCAGTAAAGCAATGGCCAAAAATGCATTGGCGACATTTTGAAGAGGATTCCAAATAAACGATGGAACCGGAATGTGCAACGACCGAAGCAGCAATCCAAGCAACAGTGCATATATAATCGGGTTTTTTAAAAATTCTGCCGTCACTTTCCCTTTCTTTTGACTAGCAGATAAAAAATTAAACACACCGTATGTATTTGTAAGAAAATTTTGGAAAATAGTCACGACAATTTGAATCGACAGCCCTAACGGCTGCTGGTGAAAGACAAGCTGGCTGACGGGGATGCCGAAATTGCCGGAATTGTTGAGGACAATCGTATTTTGGAACGTCGCCGCTAAACTGCGGTCCAGCTTCATTAATTTTGCCATGACCGTGCTAATGACAATTAACGCTCCATTTTGCAGCAGTAAAAACGCGAGTACGTCCAACAGAACATCACCGTTAATGTTACTTTCATAAATATTTGCAAACCCAACAGCCGGCAATAACACAAAGACATTTAATTTGGACAAGGTATTCATATCAAAATGGAAAATACGATGCAAAAGCGCCCCAAGGCCGACAAGAAAAAATACTGGCAGTAGCACATGGAGTAAAATAAGAAGAAAAATATCCACTTCCCCTCCTCCTATCTTTTTAGCTTATAAATTCGTTCCGGCCTTCCTACCGAGCCGTACGAAATATCGGCCGTCACTTGGGAAATCGAAACAAGATATTCTAAATAGCGCCGTGATGTCGTCCGGCTTGCGCCGATCCGTTTGCCTACTTCTTCCGCCGTAATGCCGTCTTTACACTGCTTTACCACCGCCAGCACCTTCTCTAATGTCAGTGGCTGGATGCCCTTCGGCAATGAATCATCCGCGTCGCTTGTGGTCTGTTCGCGGCCGATTAACTGATCGATATCCTCCTGTCCGATTAATTCTTTTCCTTTCATCAGTTCGTGCATTTTATGATGGTATTCTTTATATCTCACCAGCGTTTCGGTAAACCGTTCGAGCATAATCGGTTTGATAATATAGTCAAATACTCCGCCATGCATCGCTTGCTTCAAGGTGTCAATTTCTCTTGCCGCGGTGATCATAATAATATCTATATTGATAAAATGCTCACGAATCCATTTTAAAAACGCAAGTCCATTCATATCAGGAAAATAAATATCAAGCAAGACTAAATCCGGCTGCAACACTTCCACCAGTTCTTTTCCTTCCTGCTCGTTAGTGGCGATTCCGATCACTTCATAGCCTTCCACCTTTTCGACAAAACGGCGGTTAATCTCGGCAATACGTTTATCGTCTTCGACAATGAGCACTTGAATATTGCGAGCCATCATCAACCCTCCGTTGTTTTGGAATGATGATCGTAAAGACAGTTCCTTTTCCCTGTTCCGATTGATAAGTAATATGACCGCCAAGCACCGTCAGCGATTTTTTCACCAAATCAAGGCCATAGCCGCGATGGGCAGCCGCTTTCGTCGAAAAACCACGTTCAAATATTTGATCGGCTATTTCCGCTTGAATGCCTGGTCCGTTATCTTCCACTTCAATAATTAAATCGTCGCCAAGATCAGTTAAAAATACGGTCACTCTCTTTTCTTCGCATCCGTTGTGCAATACCGCTTCCATTGCGTTATCCACAATATTGCCGATAATAGTCAAAAGGTGATCGCGATCCAAATGCTTTGGAATATCTTTAAAGCTGCTTTGCCGGTCAATATCAAACTGAATCTTTAATTCATTTGCGCGGTTAAATTTGCCGATGAACAGCCCTCCAATAATAGGATCAGGGATTTCTTTCATCACAAAACGAACGATGTCCTGATGAAGATTGGTTTCTTTAGAAATGAGTTCTAACGCCTCTTCATATGATTCCAACTGAATGAGTCCGGAAATGACATACAATTTGTTGGAAAACTCATGCGTTTGCGCCCGCAGCGCGTCAGCGTAGCTTTTTAGTTGGGAAAGCTCCTTCGTCAAACGATATAGTTCCGACTTATTGCGGAACGTCGATACGGCGCCGATCACCTTTCCTGCTTTATCCTTAATCGGAATGCGATTGGTAATCACGGTCTCTTCGCCTAATATCATCTCATCGTCATATTCCGCCGTTCCCGTTCGAATCACTTCAAGCAGTCGGGAATGGGGAATAATATGCAAAATATATTTCCCTAATACATCCTGCTCCTTTTCATATCCAAGCAAAGTCATCGCCGTTTTGTTGATCATCGTAATAATTCCTTCCTGATTCACGGCAATAATTCCTTCACGAATCGCCTCTAAAATCGCCTGTTTCTCTTGGTATAACAGTCCGATTTCTTTTGGCTCCAATCCGTGAATGGATTTTTTTACTGTTTTTGCAATGCCAACTGCTCCAATAATCCCTAACAAGAGCGCAAGGATAGAAAAGAAAAAAATTTTTACGTTATATGACCAAACGATGTCCTCAATGTCTTCAAGCAAAAACCCTACCGATACAATGCCGATGACATTTCCTTGCTCATCGAAAATCGGCGCTTTTCCGCGTATCGCCGGACCGAGCGAACCGACCGCTTCCGAAATAATCGCTTTTCCCTCAAGCACCTCTTCATTATCTCCGCCCACCATCTTCTTTCCAATCCGGTCTGGAAGCGGATGGGCATAACGAATTCCTTGTCTATTTCCAACCACGACATACTCCGCGCCGGTTTTGTGGCGAATCATTTCTGCGAACGGCTGAATTTGTCGGTGCGGGTCCGGCTGCCTAAAAGCGTCCTTGACTAACGGCGTAGCAGCCACCGTTTCCGCTACGTTCAGCGCGCGCATTCCGATCTGTTCTTTTAGCGTGGCGGCAAACATGTGCTGAAACAAAAAGGAAAGAAAAACGATGACAAATAAAAGCAAGGAACAAATAATGATAATGAGCCGCGTTTGGAGCTTCATGCTATCTCCCCTTAATGGAAAATAGAGAAAGACTATCCGCCGAAAGGCAGTAGTCTTTCTCCCTTTACATATCTTCGCTGACAATGACCGATTTTCCTTTTAGTTTCATGACAAACGGAACGACGATCCATAAAAACGCAATGATAAGCAAAACAAGCGAGATTGGCTTTTCGAAAAATACCATAAAGTCACCGTTCGAAGCCGTAAGTGCTCTTCGCATGTTATTTTCAATCATCGGACCAAGTACAAGCCCTAATACAAGCGGCGCCAATGGAAAGTCATGTTCTGCAAGCAGATAGCCTAATACGCCAAATGCGATTAATAAAAAGACATCAAACGTCGTCACCTGCACCGCGTAAACACCAAATACAGAAATCGCAATAATAAGCGGCAGCAAATATTTAGGCGGCGTTTCAATAATTTTCGCAAATATTTTGACGAGCGGCATGTTTAAAATAAGCAGCATGACGTTTCCAATAAACATGCTGGCGATTAATCCCCATGCTACATCCGGGTGCTCATCAAAGAGCAGCGGACCGGGCTGGACGTTATACATAATTAACGCCCCCATTAAAATCGCAGTCGTTCCCGAACCGGGAATTCCAAGCGTCAACAGTGGAACCATCGCCCCGCCTGAAGCGGCATTATTCGCAGATTCCGGCGCCGCCACGCCAGCAATCGTTCCCTTTCCGAACTTCTCAGGCGTTTTACTTAATTTCTTTTCCATGATGTAGGAAAAAAACGAGGCAAGCGTCGCACCCGCTCCCGGCAATACGCCGACAAAAAATCCGAGCAGTGATCCGCGCGCAATCGGTCCCGCGCTTTCTTTCAATTCCGCTTTCGATGGAAGGACACGGCCGATTTTCGCGATTTCGCCATCATTTTTCTCTTTATGAAGAATCGCTTTAAATACTTCCCCTAAGGCAAACAAACCGACCGCAACCGTTAAAAATTCCAATCCTCCGTATAAAAAAGAAATGTTATACGTAAATCGCGCCACACCTGACACATTATCAAGACCAATCGTCGAAAGCAACAAACCAAAAACGGTCATCATCCACGCTTTTGTCATCGAATTTCCTGCCAACCCACTGACAGCGGCCAATCCGAGAAGCATTAGTGAAAAATATTCAGCCGGACCGAATTTCAACGCTACATTGGAAAGCGGCTCCGCCAACAGCACGAGGGCAATTAATGAAACGATCCCAGCGACAAACGAACCGATCGCCGCAATCGCCAACGCGGATCCTGCCCTCCCCTGCTTTGCCATTTGATAACCGTCCAATGTGGTGACGACAGAGGAAGATTCTCCAGGTGTATTTAATAAAATGGATGTCGTCGAACCGCCGTACATCGCCCCGTAATAGACACCGGCTAGCAAAATAATCGAACTGGTCGCCGCTTGAGCTGGGTCAAGCCCCGACGTCATCGAAGCAGTTACGGGAATTAACAGCGCTACCCCGCTCATCGGGCCAATCCCTGGCAGCACTCCTACCGCCGTCCCAATCAGCACGCCAAGAAAAGCGAAAAGCAGATTGTGCGGCTGCAGTGCAGTTTGAAAGCCATCGATTAAAAATGTCAGTGCACTCATACTCTCCCCCCTTTACTGAAACCAAATCGGCCAACTCGGCAATGTCCCTTGCAACAGTTTAACGTATAACCCGTATACTCCTAACGAAAAGCAAGCGGCAATCACTACTGATTTCCACAAAGCTCCTTTTTCCATCGTTTGAAACCCGACGACAAGGAACAAAAACGTCATCATGACATAACCAACGGTTTCTAATAAGGCCGCATATATCACCGCGGCAAGCAAAATAATAAAAAACTTTTTATACTGCAATGGCTGCCTTTCTTTGTATGAATCCGCATATCGCATCGTTTCTAGCAACAATTTGATGCTTAATAGCGCTAGAACAAGCCCTAACAAAAATGGAAACACGTTCGGGCCGACTGCACTTCCATAAGCGCTTTTCGAGATTCTTAGACTTTCCACCATAAACAAAGCTCCCACGGCTAAAAAGGAGATGGCGGCAATGCGGTCAAACGTTTTACTCACACTTACACCTCCATTCTTTTTATTAAAGATGGGGAAGCGTTCTCTTCCCCGTTCGCTTATTTATGCATTCCAAGCGATTTCAACATATCGCTGATCTGCTGTTCCTGTTCTTGTAAAAATTTTGTAAATTCTTCTGAACCTCTATATTCTGCTTCCCATCCTTGCTTCTTTAGCTCCTCTTTCCATTTTTCATGCTCGGACAATTTTTTGAATGTATCTTCCCAAAACTTTTTCGCGTCCGCAGACATTTGTTTCGGCCCGAAGACGCCACGCCAAATCGTAAACTCCGCGTCAATGCCAAGCTCTTTCATCGTCGGCACGTCTTTTAAAGCACCGCCAAGACGTTCTGGCGCGGAAACGGCAAGCACCCGCACTTTTCCTGCTTTTACGTATTCCCCAACAGAGGAAGCATCCGTCGCAATCACATCCGCATTTCCCCCAAGAAGCGCGGCGATCGCTTCCCCGCCACCGTCATACGATACGTATTTCACCACTTTCGGATCAATGCCAGATTTGTAGATAGGAAGAATCGCGACTAAATGATCCATCGACCCTGGCGCAGATCCCCCAGCTACCGTTACCGACTTCGGATTTTGCTTAATCGCCTCTAACAATTGGGACAAGGATTGAAACTTCGAATCCGCCTTAACGACAATCGCGCCAAAATCCTTCGTCAACTGAGCAAGCGGTGTCGTATCTTTATAACCGAATGGACTGTTTCCTTCCGCTTTTAAGTTGTTAATGATAATCGGCGGGGAATTGACAAACAACTTATAATCATTATTTTTATCCTGTGTTGCGTATTCCGCCATAAACACGGCCCCACCGCCGCCCGGTTTATTCTCCACCGTCATCGTTTGCTTCACTAAATTTGTTTCATCCAATACTTTCGTGATCGCCCTTGCTGTCAAATCCCAGCCTCCCCCAGCCCCGGAAGGAGCGACAAACACAATTGGCTTCGTCGGATAGTTGGATGGTTTGCTAGACTGTTTCGTCGTTGTAGTGCTTCCACAGGCAGCTAACACAAGCATCATGATTCCCATGACAATCAAGCTCCACCACTTTTTCACCATTTTCTGATCCCCCTTGTTTTTGATAGCGTTTACATGTTTGAGAGTAATTATAGCAACAATTTTCTGAATGATAAGTTTTTGAAAATAAAATGAATTTTGTGCATTTTGTTCATAAAAAAACCTGCCTTGCCAATGTTTTGGCAAGGCAGGTCATCCGTTTACTTTAAATGCTGCCATTGATCTTTTATTGCTATAACAAGAGGATGATCTTTTTCTAATTGTGAATATTGGTATAGAGCCCCTTCTACTCCTGTTTCTTGAATGGTTTTTTGCAACGCAACTGCTTCGTCATCGTTTTCATAGTCAAACAATAACAGTGCGGCAATTCCTTTGACTAAACCAAGCGGTACTTGTCCAAACAAGTCATAATATTGCGTGGCCGGTCCTATGAGGCGATCATTCGCCCCAAGTTTGCGAATTGGAGAACGAGCAACCCGGACGACTTCATCGGAGATGGAAGGATTCATAAAACGTTGAATGATTTTTTGAATATAAGTTTGATGTTCGTTTTCATTCCATCCATGTTTCTTTACTAACACCGCACCCGATTCATGCAGCGCTTTTTCCACGTCCGAGCGTATTTCTCCATCGTTCATTGCTTCTTGTATCGTTTGCAATTTTTTATAGTATCCTAAATAACTAGCAATCGCATGCCCGGTATTTACGGTAAAAAGCTTGCGCTCAATATAAGGCTTTAAATCATCAACAAAATATACTCCTTGAATCGGCGGAATGTCGCCAATGATGTTTCGTTTTTCGATCACCCATTCATAAAACGGCTCGACCACAACGGAGAGAGGATCTTCGTTTTTTTGATTCGGAACGATACGGTCTACCGCACAATTTAGAAAACCGTAATACTTTTCGAACAACGGCTTATCTGCTTCGGAAATCTTTGCAAAAACATGGCTTTTTAACACTTCACTTCCACCGATCATATTTTCACAAGCAATAATATGAAGCGGTGTTTTATTGATCGCAGCTCTTTTTTGCAGCCCCTCCGCAAGAATCGTGGCGATAGCCGGTAAGATATGCGGTCCGACCGCCGTTGTAATGAGGTGAGCTTTTGTGATATAATCAATGACCTTTTCGCGTTCCGTCTGGCTATTGACAGCAGAAACGTTGCGAATCAGCTGTTCTTGTCTATTTTCATCGGCAATGATGACCCGATACTCCTGTTTTTCCTTTAATAAGCAGACCACTTCATCATTAATATCGACAAACACCACTTCATAGCCGGATTGAGAAAGCAAACTCCCGATAAATCCTCTTCCAATATTTCCTGCGCCAAAATGAACAGCCAACATGTTTAATTCACCTCATTTAGAAGGCGAAGAATATCATCTTCTGTCGCCGCATTAATCATCGTTTCTACATTTTCCTCTTCCGAACAAACGATGGCGATTTTCGAGAGAATCTCCAAATGTTCATTATTTTTTCCAGCGATTCCAATCAATAGTTTGGCAATATTGCCATCTCCGAAATCAACCCCATCAGGAATTTGTACAATCGAAATACCAGAATGTTTGACAAGTTGTTTCGCATCCTCTGTACCATGTGGAATCGCAACGAAATTTCCTATATATGTTGTTGTTAACGCTTCCCGCTCAAACATTTTATCAATATAAGAATCTTCAACATAACCGTGATTCACTAAAATTTGCCCTGCTAAACGAATGGCTTCTGTTTTATTTTCTACTCGTGCATTTAACATAATATTTTCTTTCTGTAAAATTGGCATTGACATGTTATTCACTCCCCTACGCTGTTAAAAATAGTCATGAAAAAACTTGTCTAAATGATAGCTCAAAAATGAATACACCTGTTCGCGATCCCCGTTTGCAAATAATGCCATACTATCTTCATCTTTAATGACCAACGAGCTGATATGGCTTAGTACGGAAAGCGTTTCTTGACTAGGCGAATCGGGCGCTAACAGCAGTAAAATGGTATTCACAGCCATCGGCTGATCGTGCATTCCTTTGATTGTTTGGCATTCCGTTAACCGATAAATCGTGAAAGACGGAACAAGCACCGCAGAGCTTCGAGTATGGTACAATGCGAGCGACGTTTCCGGTATCCCCAATCCTCCTAATGTTTCTCTCCGCAACAATTCTGTAAGAACTTTCTCAGAGTTGAAAATGATTCCTTTTTGCCATAGCTGATGACATGCCTCTGCTAATACTTCTTTGATGGATTGGCTATTTACCTGTTGTAACGTAAACCCTTCCAAAATTCGGAGAATGGTTTCGCTCATTTTTTGAATGGAAGCCATTTTCTTGACCACATCATGAGATCTTCCTACTGCGTCGTCTTCATCTTCCTTACGGGAAACCGCATTTCTGCTTTTTAAAAACTGTTTAATCGACACAATCTCTTCTTCCCGCAGCATTGGACTGACAACAAAATACGGTTTTGCCAAGCCATCAATTGGAACAGTCGACACGATCAAGTCGTATCGCGTTACATCGGTGTTTCTCAGTTCAAAAACAGAAATCTGTTCCATGTGTACAATATCGGGAATTTCTTTTTTCAATCTGGTTGCTAATATTTTTGCCGTCCCTAGTCCGCTCGAACAGATCACCAATGCACGCAAGCCTTTCTTTCTCCTTAATAACGCCGACGCAAAGTGGAGAACTAAATAACCAATTTCTTCGTCTGGAACGGTTACATCCGGAAATACTTGTTTTACTCCTTTTTTTAATACCGCAAAAAGTTTCGGATAATCTTGCACAATTTTTTCTAAAAGCGGATTGGCAATCCCCATGTTATGCTGGATGCGATAAAGTGCTGGTTTTAAATGGACGACCAAATCTTCGTATAACGTATAATCGTTTGTAATATCTACATGCAGTTCAGCGCTGACAAACCGAATTAGCTCTTGCGCCTTGATGCCCACTTCAAAACTTGCCTCTTCTAGCATATAGCCTTGGCGGTCGCGAAGTTTCGCTCCCATTAAATGCATGGTAATATAACCGATTTCCTCTTTTGGAATTGTGATGCGGAAAGCACGCTCTAACGATCGCGCAATTTTTTCCGCGGTTTTATATTCTTTTGTTGTCTGAATCGTTTCTAAGTATTGCTGATCAAAATTAATCGATTCCCCATGGCTGATTCGCTCTATCGCTAAGGCAAGGTGGACCACTAGCGCAATATATGAACTGTCGGCAATCGTAAAAGGAAGCTCCTCCTTGATCTGTTCAATTTGTTGTTCAATGGTGGCCAATTTTTTTCTATCGACTAGCCCGAGAAGTTTTTCTGTAATTGTATTCAATGTATCGATGGACTTTTTTTGAATGGACTCTTTCATTAACGAAAGAAACTCATGCTCATCCACATGACGAAATAACAGTTCACTCATCGTTCTTCGCTTAGCGGACTCGGATCCAGCAATTTCTACTCCATATCCTCGTTTTCGGATTAGGGATAGCCCGTATTTTTCTATCATTTGATCGATTTTATCTAAATCATGACTAATGGTTGCGACAGTAACGTTGAGGTCGTTTGCCAGCGCTAAAAGCTTGACAGGCTCTGTTGCTTCCAGCAAAGCAATCAGAATGATTAGCTGTCGTTCCTCTGGTGTATATTCCTTATGAGACAAATGAAATAGATGAAGCGCTAGCTCTTTTTTCTTTTCTTCTTCTCCAATAATCCGAATGCCGACCCCTGCTTTTTTGACCAGTTGCAGTCGGTAATCCTTTAAAATAGATTCGATCCCTTTTAAATCTCGATGGATGGTACGGTTGCTGACGTCTAGTTGCTCGGCAAGTTCTCCTACCGTCATTTCTTCGTCATTGGACAACAAAATATCTAGTATTTTTCGCTCTCGCGCAGATATATACATGGCCCCTTCACCTCCCCGTCATGCGCAACCATTGTTGACATGATTTAGAATAATAAATAATCTGTTCAATAAAAATTTTAGGCTCCCGTCCCTTTTATCACAAGAAATAGATATTGTTTTTTCGTCGCTTTTATTGTTGCCATCTTTTAATAAAATGCATTCTTGTGAAAAGAAAAAAGGTAAGCAAACGCCTACCTTTATTTCTTTAACATTTCAATGAGCTCATCATATTTTGGACTGCTCAAGAAATTTTCCACTGATACATGGAAAGCGTTCGGCAATTTTTCTTTGGCGCGATCCGTCAAATTTTTATGGGTGATGACGATATCCGCATCTGGCGGAAGCTGGTTAATCGCCGTATTCGTTACTTCAATGTCTAGCCCTGCTTTTTGCACTTTATTTCGCATTATAGATGCCCCCATCGCACTCGAACCCATTCCTGCATCACATGCGAATACAATCTTTTTGACCTTAGCTGGAACTACTTCTTCATTTTTCAACACAGCAACAACATCGCTCTTTTTCCCTTTTAATTGCTGCATCTTTTCAGCCGCTTTTGTTATATCTTCTTCTTCGTTATGTTTCGCCGATTTTAGGAAAATCGATGCGACGAAGAATGACACTGCCGCGGCGACAAATACCCCCGCCAATACCCCAAAGTAGTTTCCTTTTGGCGTCATTGCTAATAAAGCAACAATACTTCCTGGAGATGGAACTGCCACAAGCCCGGCATGGAAAATGGTAAATGTTAATACCCCGCTCACTCCACCAGCCATTGCCGCTAGAATTAAAATCGGTCTCATTAAAATATATGGGAAGTAAATTTCGTGAATCCCGCCTAAGAAATGAATGATCACGGCACCCGGCGCGGATTGTTTTGCCATTCCTTTTCCAAATAACCAATATGCTAACAAGATACCAAGGCCCGGACCAGGGTTTGTTTCAAGCAGGAATAAAATCGATTTTCCTGTTTTTGCTGCCTGTTCAATGCCAAGCGGGCTTAAAATTCCGTGGTTGATCGCGTTATTGAGGAACAATACTTTTCCTGGTTCAATAAAAATATTTGCCAATGGCAATAAGTGCAAATCAACAATTTTTTGTACACCCGCTGCTAACACTTTGCTAATTCCCGAAACAACTGGTCCAACCCCTTTGAATGCAACTAATGTTAACAGCCCGCCGATGATTCCAGCGGAAAAATTATTGACAAGCATTTCAAAGCCTTGTTTCACTTTACCTTGAATCAACTGGTCAAACTTTTTGATTAGGTAACCACCGAGTGGCCCCATAATCATTGCTCCTAGAAACATCGGAATGTTCGTACCGACGATGACTCCCATTGTCGCTGTGGCACCGACAACGCCGCCGCGAACATCATAAATCATTTTGCCGCCCGTATAACCAATTAATAATGGCAATAAATACGTAATCATTGGGCCGACAAGCTTCGCAAATGTTTCATTTGGCAGCCATCCTGTCGGAATAAATAGCGCCGTAATAATTCCCCACGCAATAAATGCTCCAATATTCGGCATAACCATTCCGCTTAAATAACTACCAAAATGCTGAATCTTTACACGAAAGCTAGACTGGCTTTCTGTTGTATGAGTCATGTTGTATTTCCTCCTCTTGTTTTATGTACCTCTATCTTAAAGCGCTTACAGGGAGTATTCAACGATAAGTAAATATCATTTTGTCCGACACATTATTGTCATTTTTTAATAATAGGCGTTTTTGATTCGACTTTTTTTCAACAACTTATAAATTCCACTTTTGTCATAGACCCTTGTCTCATTCATAAATAACCCAAAGTCATACAAATAAAAACAGGGATACTAAAAGTTTTTGGTGAAAGAGGGATGATTTATGAGTTTGGATTCAAAAAAAGACCTATGTAGGGAATTTGCAAGAATCCTTGGCGGAACTGAAAGTGTTACGAATGGAGTATGTCTTGTGCAGAAATTTAGAAAGATACCATTTACAATATTTGGAAGGAGAACAAATTCACCGCTAGTAAACCCTCAATTTTTTTCCTTTGAAAATTTAGACTTCCAAGGAAATGCTCTAAATCTAGGGGAAACGGTACTGCTTCAAGAAGAAGTTAATCCGTTGTTAACAGAATTAAGAAAAAGAAACATTACTGTAACAGCAATCCATAACCACTGGTTGTTTGACCAACCAAGGGCAATGTATATGCATTTTCAATCAATCGAGCCGCCACTGGAATTTGCTAAAAAAGTTCGAGATGCATTCAAAGTGTTAAAATATTAGAAGGCAACATTGTAACTTAACAAAATCTAATAATAAAATGGATCCGCAACAATTCAACTGTTAAATACTGCTGTACAGCAAAAAAGGACTGAGTCTGTTGATTCAGTCCTTTCTACTTAACTATCATAACTAGCGCCTCAATATCTCGCCGTCATCATCTTTTTCCGCGTATAAAATTCGACGCCGTCGCGGCCGTTGGCGTGAAGGTCTCCGTAGAAAGAGTTTTTATAGCCGGAGAATGGGAAGAAGGCCATCGGCGCTGGAACGGCCACATTGACACCAAGCATGCCGGCATCGATTTCTTCCCGGAATTGGCGGATCGCTTTCGCGCTGTTGGTGTAAATACACGCACCGTTTGCAAATTCGGACTGGTTGGCGATTTGAATTGCTTCATCTAAATCTCGAGCTCGAACCACCGACAAGACAGGAGCGAAAATTTCATCCGTCCAAATCGTCATGCCCGGCTTCACATGGTCAAAAATCGTCGGGCCGATAAAATAGCCTTCCCCGCTTGTCGCGGCATCGCGACGTCCGTCACGCACAAGAAGAGCTCCTTCTTTTTCGCCGATTTCAATATACTTTATCGTCCGCTCTTTATGCGACTGGCGAATGACAGGGCCCAAAAAGACATCTTCCTGCAATCCGTTGCCAATTTTAATCTCGTCCGCCGCTTTTTTCAAACGTTCCACAAGCTTATCGGCAATATCGCCGACAGCTACGACAACGGAACATGCCATGCATCGTTCCCCGGCTGAACCAAACGCGGCGTTGATAATGTTCGTCACGGCAAGATCCAAGTCGGCATCCGGCATGACGATCGAATGGTTTTTCGCACCGGCTAGCGCCTGCACTCGTTTTCCATGTGCAGCCGCCGTCTTATACACATACTCGGCGACCGGCTGTGAACCGACGAAAGAGACCGCTTTAATATCTTTATGTTCTAAAATGCCATTGACGACATCGTGCGCCCCATGAACGATATTAAGCACTCCCGGCGGCAGGCCGGCTTCAGTAAACAACTCCGCTAAACGATTGGCCAAAATCGGCGTTCGTTCCGACGGCTTTAAGACGAATGTATTACCGCAAGCAATCGCGAGCGGAAACATCCAGCATGGGACCATCATCGGAAAATTAAACGGCGTGATTCCGGCAACAACCCCAAGCGGATAACGATACATACCTGATTCGATCCCCGTCGCAATGTCTGGAAGCTGTTGCCCCATCATCAATGTCGGAATTCCTGCGGCAAACTCGACACACTCAATGCCACGCTGCACTTCTCCATAAGCTTCTTCATAAATCTTGCCATTTTCTAATGTGACAAGACGGGCGAGCTCTTCCCAATGTTCGACAAGAAGCTGCTGGTAGCGGAACAAAATGCGGGCGCGGCGAGGGACCGGAACTTTTCGCCACTCCTGAAACGCTTCTTTCGCCGCGGCGACCGCTGCATCCAACTCCTCACGTGAAGAAAGAGGCACTTTTACCAATACTTCCCCTGTCGCGGGGTTTGGCACGATTTCCTCCCTTCCCGAAGCAGAAGTAACCCATTTCCCACCGATAAAGTTTTTTAACGTTTTTGTTTCCGTCATAGACGTCATCGTATTTCATACCCCTTCCTGCGACATAATTTAGAAAATCGAATAGAGAATCACTGCAAGGAACATGCCAATCAACGGTATCACCACAGAAAGAACAAAAATTGGTTTATACGTTCGTTCATGGGTTTCGTGACAAACGGCACGAATCGTTGTAACGATATAGCCGTTATGTGGAAGGGAGTCCAATCCGCCCGACGCAAGGGTAGCTACGCGATGCATCGCTCCCGGGTCGAGCCCTTTCGCCATATAAATCGGCGCTAAAATCGGCAACGCAATGCCTAATCCTCCAGAGGCGGAGCCAGTCATTCCGCAAATGATCGTGACGCCAAGCGCCAAACCAAGAAGATCCGGACCAGGAATGTGCACGAGCGCATCGACCGCCGTCTGAAACGCCGGAACGTTTTTCGCCACCGACCCGAAGCCGACGACAGCGCATGTATTCGCTGCGGCCACTAGAGCGTCTTGGGCGCCAACGGCCATTGACTCCCAAAACTTGCGGATAAATTTAGCATTTAATGCCCAACATAACACAATTCCAAAAACAAGCGAAACGACCCCCGCCGATGTCGAAGAAATAAACTTCGCCAATATATTCAATGAAATAATGACAGCAATTAATGGAAGCAATGCGCACACAATGTGTGGAAGCGGGCGGCTTTCTGCTTCTTCCAATGTGGAGGCGATTTCATTAGCTGCCCCGTTCGCTATTACTTCATGTCTATATGGAAGCGAAAACGTTTCTCCGTTTTCTTTTGCTTTTTGCACCGCGCGCGTCAAATAGACGGATCCTAAAACAGCAATGACAATGCCGATCAATATCCCAATCCACCCTCCCGCGCCCGGCGTAGTATGGAAAAATTGCGTTGGAATAATGTTTTGAATTTCTGGCGAATAAGGAGAAGTCATTGTAAAGGACACAGAACCAAACACCATCGCCGCCGGAATGAAGCGATGCGGCGTATTCGACTGACGAAACAACGACACGGCGATCGGATAGACAGAAAAGCCGACGACAAACAAACTAACGCCACCGTATGTCATAATCGCGCATGCCGCCACTACCGCCAACACCGCATGTTTGGCGCCAAATTTCGTTTTTACCCAATTGGCAATAGAGTCGGCTGCACCGGTGTCTTCCATCACTTTTCCAAAAATCGCGCCAGCTAAAAAGATGAGAAACCAACTGGCAAAATAGCCGGTAAATCCCGTCATGTAGCTTTCCATCATCGCTTTTTCCAGGTTCAAGCCTCCTGTAAGCGCTATCAAAACAGAGCTAATAATCGCAGCGATGATAATGTTAATTCCCCGCATCGTTAAAAAGATTAATAAACCTAATGATACAAATAACCCAACCATCCCTAACATAAAATTCCCCCCTCGCCTTTTTTAGTGACGCATCACTTTATGATCAAATTGATAGTCATAGCAGACATGATAAAGCTGGACAATTTCTTCGTGAGTCGGCACGCGCGGATTATTTCCCGGACTGCCGCTCGCTAGCGCATCGGCTGCCATTTTATCAACGACCTTATCAAACTGCTCTTTTTCAATTCCCCATGTTTTCATATTTGGAATGTGTAGATCGCGGCAAAGCTGTTTCACTTCGAAAATAAGCGCGTCCGCTGCTTCTTCATCAGAGGCGTTCTTTAATTCCGGCTTGATCAGACGGGCGATCACTGCAAGTCTTTCTATCGCGCTCTCTTTTGTAAATTCCAGCACCCCCGGAAGCAGCATCGCGTTCGATACCCCATGCGGGACATGAAAGAGTGCTCCGATCGGCCGTGACATCCCATGGACAAGCGTCACCGATGCGTTCGAAAACGCAGCTCCTGCCATCATCGCGCCAATTGCCATCTTCTCGCGCGCATCGATATCACTGCCGTTTTCATACGCTTGGCGCAAATTCCCCATGATCGCTTCAATCGCTGATAGAGCCAATACGTCGGTCACTGGATGGGCGCGCCGCGAAATGTAGGCTTCGATCGCGTGACATAGCGCATCTACCCCTGTTGCCGCGGTAACCGATGGCGGACATGATACGGTAAGAAGCGGATCGACAATCGCCACGGCAGGCAATAATTCCGGCTGGGAAATCATCATTTTGACGCTCGTTTTCGTATCAATAATGACCGTGACTCTCGTGACCTCAGAACCGGTTCCTGCGGTCGTCGGAACGGCGATAAGCGGAAGCGGTTTATTGGCAAACAGCTTGACATCGCCAACATAGTCGCTGATCGTTCCTTCATTCGTCATCATGACCGCCACCGCTTTCGCTGTATCAATGCTGCTCCCTCCCCCGATCGCAACGATGACGTCACACTGCTCTGTACGGCAAATTTCAAGCGCTTCTTTTACATGAATATCGGTCGGCTCCGTATCTACCCCAGTATACTTGGCAAATGGAAGCGCTTCTTTCCGTAAATGCTCTTCACAAAGCGCGACATTGCCAAGCTGTTCCATAACCGGATCGCTGATAATAAGCACTTTGTTCCCAAGCAGACGCGCCTGACTCCCTACTTCGTTAAAAGCGCCGCGTCCATACAAAATCCGGCTCGGCATAAGAAGTTGATACACTTGTGACATCGTTTCTCCCCCTCATTGGCAACGTTTTCAATATCATAATCATGCAAATGGCATGCCAAGCCGGAAGTTTATTGTTTTTGTACTAGTTTAAATATTCTGTTTTTTTATCGCCGCAATGATACGCCGACAATTTTCCGACATATCCCCGACATATTTGTACACTATCCCAACATGTTTATAGATTATATTTTTTTAGTTTTTCATAAAGAGTGGACCGATGCATGCCAAGTTTTCGTGCTGCCGCTGCTTTATTTCCCCTTTCCTCAATCAACGCTTGTTTAATTCTTTCCCGCTCATAATCGTCCACTATTTCCCGCCAGCTTGTATCCGTCTGTACCACAATCTTTCTCTTTTCTTCCTCATTATCGTCATGTTTTGCCAATCGCTGTGGGGAAAGAATATGGGCAGGCAAATGCTCCTTTTGGATTTTTTGGCCATCGACCATGCCGACAAGCCATTCGACGACATTGACAAGCTCACGAATATTTCCTGGCCATGAATATTCCATGAGCACTTGCATCGCCTCTTTTGTAAATTCCTTTTGTCTTAAGCCGAACTGCTCACAAATCCTTTCCATATGGTAGGCAAGCAAATAAGGGATGTCCATTTTTCGCTCCCGCAGGGCAGGAATATGGATGCGAATAATATTGAGGCGGTAGAAAAGGTCTTCGCGAAACTGCCCTTTTCGCACCATTTCCTCTAAATTTTTATTCGTAGCGGCAATGATGCGCACATCGAGCTCCATTTCCGCCACGCCGCCGACTCGCTCCACTTTTTTCTCTTCCAGCACCCGCAATATTTTCGCTTGCATATATAGCGGCATATCGCCTATTTCATCCAAAAATAACGTCCCTTTATGGGCGAGTTGAAACTTTCCTGGCTTTCCGCCTTTTTTCGCTCCGGTAAACGCCCCTTCTTCATACCCAAACAATTCTGCCTCGAGAAGCGATTCAGGGATTGCTGCACAATTGACGCTGACAAAATTGCCGTCAGCATACGGACTCGATTGGTGAATCGCTTTCGCCAGCACTTCTTTTCCCGTTCCGCTTTCCCCGGTAATTAGCACCGTGGATGGCACACGCGCTGCTCTTCTCACCATTTGTTTGATTTCCGCGATCACTGGGCTGCGCCCGATGATGCTGTCTAAGCCGAAAATTTGTTTTTCCGTAGGAACAGCGTGTTTTTCCTTCTCTTCCTTTCGGCTCGCCTCACGCGATAAATCTTGCAGACGCTTAAAAATTTGGTAAACTTCGGAAACACCTTGAAAAATGAGGACTCCAATCGCCCCGATCACTTTTCCGTCGCGCCAGATCGGAATGCGGTGGACAACCATCGGCTGCCCGTAAATTTTTTGGATAAACCCTCGTTCCGGTATGCCGGATTCCAAACAAATATGTAGCCTCGTATTTTCGATAACTTCGGTGACATGCTTCCCAACGGCGTCTTCGTGGCGAATGCCAAGAAACTGGCAATAGGCTTTATTCATTTCTTTGATAATGCCATGCGCGTCCACGACGACAATACCTTCATAGGCCGAGTCAAGAACCATTTTCATCGTTTCCACCATGCTTTGCGTCTCTTGCAGCTCCCGTTCGAGCCGCTCGACCAAGGCAGCCAGCTCTGAGACGGATGCATGGCTTGTCGACCGAACATCCGCCGGCTCTCTCACCACATGTTCGGCCGTTTTCTGCTCCTTCAATAACGATTCTAAAGTCGTACGGCCGTCCCGTTCGTCCGCCACCGCTTTCAGCAACATCCTGCCTGTTAATCGACCTATAGGTTGTTGCCGCTCATCGATGACCGGAATTTCGCTTATCTCCAAGCGGGCAAACAGTTGCAGCGCCTCGTTTAATGTCTGGCTGGCACGTAATACTATTTCTCCACGTTCATCTACATAGCCGCTCATACAAATCCCTCCTTCCCCGTTTGTCTATTTTCGTATTTTTCGCCGCAGGCAAGAGAAATCCTTTATCTCTCCTTGTCTATCTCTTCTTGTCGTCATAAAAAAGAAGCAAGCCTCCCTGCTTGCCTCTTTCTATGTTTATGCCAAAATTTGCTCAATTTTCTCAAGCACATCTTCCGTTAAGTGGACGTCCACGGCTTTGACGTTTTCTTCGACTTGTTCTGGCCGGCTGGCGCCGATGAGGGCGCTTGCGACGTTCGGCTGGCGCAATACCCAGGCGAGCGCTAACTGAGAAAGGGTAATGCCGAGTTCGGCGGCTACTTTTTCCAATTGCTCTACTTTGACGAGAACTTCCTCTTTTAATAAGTCATTCATAAACATATTGGATTTCGGGTCGCTTGCCCGGCTTCCTTCTGGTGCTTTTTGCCCGCGTTTATATTTTCCGGTCAGTACGCCCTGCGCCAACGGCGAGAAGACGATTTGGCTAATGCCGTTTTGTTCGCAAACTGGAATAATTTCTTTCTCAATGTAACGGTGAAACATGTTATATTGCGGCTGATTGACGACGATGCGGTCCAATAAATATTTATCGGCCGTGCCTAGAGCTTCTTGAATTTGCTGGGCCGTCCATTCGCTGACGCCGACATATAGTACTTTGCCTTGACGCACAAGATCATCAATGGTGCGCAGTGTTTCCTCTACCGGTGTTTCCTTATCATAGCGGTGGCAATAATAAATATCGACGTAATCTAATTGCAGACGTTTTAAGCTGGCGTGGAGCTGTTCAAACACATGTTTGCGCGACAAGCCGCGGTCGTTTGGACCGTCTCCCATCGGCCAAAACACTTTCGTTGCCAATACGTATGATTCGCGCGGATATTTGCGCAATGCTTCACCGACGATTTTTTCTGCTTCCCCGCGGGCGTACACGTTAGCCGTGTCAAACGAGTTGATTCCCAACTCATAAGCTTTATCAATGACACGAATCGCCGCTTCTTTTTCCATCGAATTGCCGTATGTAAGCCAACTGCCTAAACTAATCTCGCTTACTTTCAGCCCTGTTCGTCCAAGCTTCCGGTATTTCATCATTTTCTCCCCTTTTCGAAAATATGTCCAAATCCACTCATACACACCATCATTATAATATTTTTAATGTTTAGGCGTTAGTAAATTTTATACAATATTTCGATACCTATTACATCCCACATCGCTCTTTTCAGAAGATTATCGTCGTTTTCGGTAGATTGCTGTAGTTTGTGTTTACGATGAATTCTGAAAACAAAAATAATTTATGAAAAAGGAGGGGGGTCTATTGATTTATTTTCACCAAGTAAACAAATATTACGGCGATTTCCATGTGCTAAAAGACATTAATTTAACGATTCATCAAGGGGAAGTTGTCGTCATTATCGGGCCATCGGGGTCGGGAAAAAGCACGTTAGTTCGCTGCATCAATCGCTTGGAAACGATTTCAAGCGGCGAATTAATCGTGGATAATGTCAAAGTCAATGACAAACACATCGACATTAACCAACTGCGGCGCAACATCGGCATGGTGTTTCAGCATTTTAACTTGTATCCGCACATGACGGTATTGCAAAACATTACGCTAGCGCCGATGAAAGTGCTACGCATTCCAGAAAAAGAAGCGAAAGAAACAGCGATGTATTATTTGGAAAAAGTCGGCATTCCTGATAAAGCAAACGCCTACCCTTCCGAACTGTCCGGTGGCCAGCAGCAGCGTGTAGCGATCGCCAGAGGCTTGGCGATGAAGCCGAAAATTATGCTCTTTGACGAGCCAACGTCAGCGCTTGACCCGGAAACGATCGGCGAAGTGCTCGACGTCATGAAACAATTAGCAAAAGAAGGCATGACCATGGTTGTTGTGACACACGAAATGGGATTTGCCCGTGAAGTAGCTGATCGTATCGTCTTTATGGATCAAGGCCGCATTTTAGAAGAAGCGCCGCCGGAAGAGTTTTTCTCCAATCCAAAAGAAGAACGAGCAAAAGTATTTTTGAGCCGCATTCTCAACCATTAATAAGCAAAAAAATATTTCGAATCAAAACAAAGGAGGTTTTTTCATGAAAAGAAAAACAGTTTGGAAAATATGGATCACGCTTGCACTTATCGCTTTATTGAGCATTACTGCTTTGGCTGGATGCAGCAGCGAATCGTCCACGACTAACAAAGAGGACGGGGCAAAATCGACAGAAACGTCGGCTGGGACGAACACGTTAGAAAAAATTAAAAAACGCGGCAAACTGATTGTCGGCGTCAAATATGACTTAAACCTGTTTGGACTCAAAAATCCGGAAACCGGAAAAGTAGAAGGATTTGATATCGATATCGCCAAAGGATTGGCGAAAAAAATTCTCGGTGACGAAAACAAAATCGAATTAAAAGAAGTCACATCCAAAACACGCATCCCAATGCTGAATAATGGCGAAATCGACGCGATTATCGCGACGATGACCATCACGGAAGAGCGGAAAAAAGAAGTGGATTTCTCCGATGTCTATTTTATGGCCGGCCAATCGCTGCTCGTCAAAAAAGATAGCAAGATTAACAGCGTAAAAGATTTGAAAAAAGGCATGACCGTATTAACCGCCAAAGGCTCAACTTCCGCGCAAAACATTCGCAAAGTAGCACCAGAAGTCAATGTATTAGAATTTGAAAACTACGCCGAAGCATTCACGGCCTTAAAAGCTGGACAAGGTGATGCCCTCACGACGGACAATGCGCTGCTTTGGGGAATGGCAAAACAAGATCCAAACTACCGCGTCCTTGACGAAACGTTTAGCAAAGAACCATACGGCATCGCCGTCCGCAAAGGAGACAAAGAATTATTGCAAGTCATTAACGAATACTTAAAAGAAATTAAGGAAAACGGCGAATACGACAAAATTTACGAAAAATGGATCGGAAAAAAACCGCAACAATAATACTGAAAAACAGATGAGCGGTATGGTTTCGCTCATCTGTTTCATCTTCAGACCGAAACGAGGTGAAAGCCGCCATGTTACGATATTCGATTTTGTTTGACCATTGGGATATGTATATGCAAGGGTTTGCCAACACATTAAAAGCCAGTGTTCTTGCCCTCATCGGAAGCTTAGCCATCGGCATCATTATCGCCATTTTTCGGATTGCGCCGATCCGTCCGTTAAACTGGCTTGGAGCGGCCTATGTCGAATTCATTCGCAACATTCCGCTTGTTTTAATCGTCTTTGTCTTTTTTGTCGGTCTGCCCGCCGTTGGCATCCGCTTTGATCCGTTTACCGCGGGCACGCTCGGTTTGATGGTGTACACCGCCGCATTTATCGCTGAAGTCATCCGTTCAGGAATATTAGCCGTTCCGAAAGGACAAATGGAAGCCGCGCGCTCTTCGGGGCTGACGTACTTGCAGACGATGCGCTACATCATCCTGCCGCAGGCGATTAAAATTGTCATTCCGCCGCTTGGAAACCAATTTATCAATCTAGTGAAAAACTCATCTGTGTTAGGAGTGATCGCCGGGCTCGACCTTATGTATTTCGGCGATTTAATTTCGTCGGACACGTTCGTCACCTTTGATGTCTATATTTTCGTCGCTCTATTTTACCTTGTATTAACTATACCGTTAAGTTTAGGCGTCGGCTATTTGGAACGCCGCTTGGCTAAAACCCGGTAAGCGAGGAGGGACACAGCTATGGATTTTGCCGGTGCATATGCCCCAGCGCATCTCACCTTTTTATTGCAAGGGTTTTTAGTGACGTTAGAAGTTGCATTTATATCCATTATTTTTAGTTTTATCTTCGGAATTATCATTGGTGTGATACGCTATACAAAAATCCCTGGTATTTCGCAAATTTTTGCTGTTATGGTGGAAACGATTCGCAATCTCCCATTGCTCTTGATCATTTTCTTTACGTATTTCGCCCTTCCAGAAGTAGGGCTGAAGCTGGATAAATTTTATGCCGCCATTGCCGCTCTAGTTGTCTTTGAATCAGCGATGCTGTCGGAAATTGTGCGCAGCGGGCTCAACTCGATTGACAAGGGGCAAATCGAAGCAGCGCGTTCTTCCGGGCTCACGTATGTGCAAACGTTATGGTATATCATTTTGCCGCAAGCCTTGCGGCGGATGGTGCCGCCGATTGTCAGTCAGTTTATTTCATTACTGAAGGATACATCGTTAGCGATCGTGATCTCCCTTCCAGAATTGATGAACCATGCGCAAATTATTAACGGGAGAAATGTCAACTATGTCATTCCGATTTTCATTTTAGTGGCGCTCATGTATTTTACTGTCAATTATTCTTTGTCCCTTGTTTCTCGAAAACTAGAATACAGACAGCGCTAAACTGTCTATAAAACTTGTTTTGACAACATTCTATTTTCCCCTTTTTGTTATATAATAGAACAAAAAGGGGGAAAACAGCGTGTGAACAAGGGAAAAACAATGCATGAACGGCTTTTAATGATCACGATCCTAATCATGGCTACCGCCTTCTTTGGTGAAATGAAAATTAATCCATTCGACAGCCCGTTTCGATTCTCATTAGGAGGAGCGGTATTTTTTTTCGGGCTCGTTTCCTTTACAGCGTTTCCCCCGCTTGTGATCGGGATTTGCGCAGGCTGTTTCGTCGTTATTTTCCGCGTTCTTCTCGATCTTTTGACAGGACAGGCGGCTGTTGCCGATAGCTTTTTCACCCATGCCCCAGCGGCATGTTACTATATTAGCTTTGCACTAATCGTATCCGCAGTTCGCTTTCGCCGCTTGATGGAAATGCCAATCCGTGCCGGGGTGCTTGGTGCGGGGCTCGACTTTTTTTCCAATACTTGTGAATTGTTCGTCCGTTATTTGCTAGGCGAACCGTTTACCGTCACTGATCAATCGATGGTTGTATTAGTATTGTTTGCGATTTTACGCAGCTTTTGTGTCATTGGAGTGTACAATATGTTGGTGACAAAACATTTTCAGTCACTGGCGGAGGCACGAAAGCAGGAATTAGAACGATTGCTTATGGTTAACACAGGAATGTATGAGGAAACGTTTTATTTACAAAAATCGATGCAGTTGATCGAAGAAATTACCCGCAAAAGCTATGAACTATATTCCTTTTTAATAGAAGGAAAAAAAGTTGAGCCGCACGCTGCACTTTATATCGCCGAACATATTCATGAAGTGAAAAAAGATATGCAGCGCGTTTTCGCCGGCTTGTCCAAATTAATCGGGCGCCAGCCGCTGCAAGAGCGGCTGCCGATTGATGAACTGTGCGGCATGGTGATTCGTGCGAACGAAAAATATGCCGAGATGACAGGAAAAACGATTACATTTACGCACACATGCCCAGTAGATTTGTCCACCGATCACGTCTACCCGCTACTTTCTGTTCTTAACAATTTAGTGGCCAACGCAGTAGAGGCAATTCCGTCAATCGGTGCGATCCATCTGCATGCGCAATTGCAGGAACGTAACCTTGTCATTGAAATTACCGATACCGGAACGGGAATCGCCAAAGAAGATGCAGCTTGGATTTTTCAGCCCGGTTTTACGACCAAATATGATTCATATGGCAATCCATCGACAGGCATCGGTCTTACTCATGCACGGGACATCGTGCAAAGCTTCTCCGGACATATCGAACTCGTCAAAAGCAAACCAGGACAAACGGTGTTTCGCCTCACCATTCCGACCGATCAACTGTTAAAGAAAGGAGGAAAGTAACCCATGGGGCTTCGTTTTTTTCTCATTGAAGATGATGCCGTCGTGCGGAAAATGCTCGAAAAAATCATTCACGAAAACGAGCTTGGCGAAGTGGTCGGACAGGCAGACGACGGGCTGTATGTTTCGGCGGACCAGCTATTTTCCGTCGACGTCGTGCTGATCGATTTATTAATGCCGGGACGCGACGGCATTCAAACGATCAAAAAATTGAGAGAAGAAGGATTTACCGGGCAATTCGTCATGATCTCGCAAGTCGAAAATAAAGAAATGGTCGGGCAGGCTTATCTCCATGGGGTGGATACATATATTCAAAAGCCGATCAACCGCTATGAGGTCGTATCGGTATTAAAACGCGTAGCAGAGCACATTTCTGTTTTGCAGTCGCTTCAGTCCATTCGGCAAATGCTCGAAGTATTGGATAAACCAAAGACATCTCCATTGTCTCGAAATGAACAGACGAATCTCGAGAAGCAGGCCCAGCAGCTTCTCCTGTTGCTCGGCATTGCCGGGGAAGCAGGAAGCGCCGATTTATTGCTGATCATGCGCTGGTTGGCGGAAAAAGAGATGCGGGGACAAACGATTCATGATCTTCCCCCTTTAAAAGAATTATATACGGAACTAATACAGCAAGCACACCATGCGGCGGAAATACCGAAAGAAGTGCGCGCGCTCGAACAGCGCATCCGCCGTCTCGTGCTGCAGGCATTTACCCATCTCGCTTCTCTTGGCCTTACCGACTATACGAATCCGACTTTTGAACATTTTGCGCCGCGTCTTTTTGATTTTGAGGAAATCCGCAAGCGCATGAAAGAGCTGGAGAATGGGGAAAAAGCAACAAAATGCCGCATTAACGTGCGCAAATTTTTAACTGCATTTTATATGGAAATGAAAAAAGCACAGCCCTCCTAGTCGAGCCATTGGAGGTGAATCTTCGGAGCGGCAAACGTTCCTTCCGTTATCTCCTGCTTGTGCATCTGCTGTTGAACATTGACGGTCACTTTTCCCTTTTTGAAAATTCCTCAACAAAAGAGATGATAGATGGGCGCAATATATCTTCTTCCCATCGAATGTGAACGGTCCTTTCAATACGGCCGTAATTTTGAAACGTCAATTGACAGCGAGCAACGTCATTTTTCACCGTGCATTCGCTCTTCATGGGAAAATATTCAATCGCTTTTTCCCCCGAATGTCAGGCGTGTCAGGCGTAATATGCCGCCTTGATCCATTGGCTGACAGCAGGGGCGACAACAATAAGCATCGCCAAAAACGTGATTACCAGCCACCGTTGCAAGCGCGGATGAAACTCACGAAGCAGCCTCACCGCGCCAATCCATCCGCCGATCATGAAAAACATGCCCCGTAATGCCGTATAATGGATTCCGCTGTTTTGGCGGCCATTCGACCGTGCAGGAATCCCTGATTTTGTGCAACAATTCATCGCCAATGCAAAAACCGTTGCGATCTTGCCATGCAAACAAAATCGCCGCGCCCATCAATGCACACATCCATATCCAAAAAGCCGCTTTTTCATCCTATCTCTTCTCTATCATTCTTACTTTCTTTCATTATAACTTTCATGGGGAAATTTTCTTCTAAAAAAGGGAGAGCAACATGCTCTTCTTACACTAAAAATGATGAAGTGACTGAAGAAGAAGTGCTAGACATCTCTTCTGATTCTTCCATCCACCGTTTTCCTTTGATAAACCGGGTAATCATCATAGAAGTGACATTGTCGCCTGTAGCATTCACCATGGTCGCAGGCGGATCTACAATCACAACGATCATGGATAAAATCGGAAGCGCTTCGATTGGGAATCCGTAGAGAGTGACAATCATCATTTCCCCGATAAATCCACCGCCGGGCACACCGCTCATTACCGTACCAGAAAGAATTGCAATCCCGATGGCAGTTAAAAACGTTCCGATTACAGAAAAGTCTTGCTCAAAAATCCCAAACAGAAAAGCAATTTTCAAAATAGCAGATAAACATGAACCATCCATATGTATCGTTGCACCGATAGGAATCACGGTTTCGCGTATTTCTTTAGGAACGCCGACTTTTTTCGCCGCCTCTAAGTTTACCGGAATGGTAGCGACGCTGCTTCCAGTGGCAAGCGCCGTGGCCGCAGGCGATAAAATATGCTTCCAAAAACGTTGTGCCACTGCTTTCCCGCCAACGATAAGCGTGATTCGGCGGAACGAATCACGTCTCTAACTGGGTCACGCCGATTCGTATGTACCGTTTCCAAGAGCGAAAGCCAATCATAGAGGATGAGAGGACGGTAACGAAACGGAAGGATGCCATCTTGAAACTCTTTTATCCGCATGAGGTCATCATCCGTCACGGCAACATCGCCGACAATCACCTTATCGACGCCGCAGTCCCTCATCAGTTCCATATACGCGCAAAGCGGATCAATGCGCCTCCAGCGTCGGAAGCCCTTCATAGAGCGGACCGCGCTTTTCTTTATTTCCAGCGATCAACGCGGCAATCTTCCGCAATCCTTTTTGCCTCAACATGTTGTTTTTTTCAACTCCTGTGTCTTTCGCCAGCGCCGTTTCTGGGCGCGGATAAAAATTGTGCCACGCTTCGATATGATTCCAGTTGACGTCACAGGCAGCAATCTCATCTCCTTCTTCCTCCGTCATCGTGCTTGCATTGAAAACAACCTTCATCTGATGAGAAAATGTTGCTGCTTCTTCAATAGAAAATCCATCATCAAGCTACAGTCCACTAATTCCCCAGTCAAAAAGCAGATGATTTGAACCAGTCAAATATCCCATCGATTTGTATATAAAAATTCCACTTTTATCCTGATCAACCTGTCCATACCCTTTTAAAACAAACTCGTATGATATATATAGGTATAATACTTTGAGTACTTAAAGGTGGGAAATTAATGTATTTAGAGAAATTTGTAGATGCCTTACCTATTCCGCCTGTCTTAAAACCAAAAGGGAAACTTGATGGCATCCCATACTATGAGGTAACGATGAAGCAAGTCAAACAAAAATTACATCGCGATTTACCACCGACTACCGTTTGGGGTTACAACGGCATGTATCCTGGCCCGACATTTGAAGTACGGCGGAATCAACCTATTTTTGTCAAGTGGAAAAACAAATTGCCCTTTGAACACTTGCTGCCAGTGGATCGAACCGTTCATGGGGCAGAACCAGACCAACCATCTGTTAGGACGGTTGTGCATTTGCATGAAGGTCGTGTTCGGCCGGAAAATGACGGACATCCAGAGGCATGGTTTACGCGAAATTTCGAAAATGTCGGGCCCAAATTCGTACATGAAGTCTACTATTATCCAAACTGTCAACGCCCAGCAACGCTATGGTATCATGACCACGCCATTGGAATCACTCGTTTGAACGTGTATGCAGGCCTTGCGGGCTTCTATATCCTCAGAGATGAAGAAGAAGAAAAATTGAACCTGCCTAGTGGAAAATTTGAAATTCCGCTCGTCATCCAAGATCGTTCGTTCTATCCTAATGGTGAACTCTTCTATCCAACCCAGCCAGGCCATGAGCCACCTCCAGCGCCACAGCCACCTCCACCAATAGATCCAACATTGCCAAATCCATCAGTCGTTCCAGAGTTTTTCGGCAACACAATCCTAGTCAATGGAAAAGTATGGCCCTATCTTGAAGTCGAACCGCGAAAATACCGGTTCCGTATCCTTAATGGGTCAAATTCCCGCTTTTACCGTATACGGTTGAGCTCTGGTCAAGTTTTTTTCCAAATAGGCACGGATGGCGGACTCTTAGAACATCCCGTGGCTGTTTCTGAAATTATACTTGCTCCGGCAGAACGTGTCGATGTCATTGTCGATTTTTCAAACCATAAAGGACAACGCATCATCTTAACCAATGACGCACCCGCCCCATTTCCTAACGGTGATCCACCTTCTTCAAACCTCAAGCAGATCATGGAATTTCGCGTCAAGAAAAAGCTCTCCAAACCTGACAGAAGTGAAATCCCAGCAACGTTAAGTTGCTTGGAGCGGCTTGATCCTGACGATGCTGTAATCGTCCGGAAAAACCTCTTAGTGGAAAGTACCGATGAATTCGGACGTCCGAAGCTTTTACTAAATAACATGGAGTGGAATGAGTTGCCGATTACGGAAACCCCGTATAATGGCACCATAGAGATTTGGGAACTGTACAATATGACGCCTGACACCCATCCGATTCACTTGCACCTTGTTACTTTCCAAATTTTAGACCGCGCCACGTTTACTGGCGATCCAAATGGCCCTGACCTCAAAGTCGGGCCACGACGACCACCAGAGCCATACGAGATGGGTTGGAAAGATACCGTTCGTGCCAATCCTGGTGAAGTTACCCGCATTATTGCACGTTTTGGGCCATTTACAGGAATCTACCCATGGCACTGCCACATCCTTGAACATGAAGACTATGAAATGATGAGACAATTCGAAGTTCTCGATAATCAAAACTTTAACCCATGTGAACCGATCCCTGGAACGTGTCCTGACGACTCATTCGCTAATTGTTTTGACTGCGATAAACACCATCGACACGACGATTGAACAAAACACTAGCTTTGTATCATGACTATTTGAAATGCCATTCCTAGGCTGCAAGCTGGCACCTATATGGTGTCAGCTTATTTAATATGACAACCAACCGATTTTGATGGTGTTGGTACAAACCATATATTTGAGGAAGAATATAATGTTTCTTGATAAGCCATTGGGAGAAAAAAGAAAGTAAAAAGTCCGCTCATCCCAGTTACTATTGCAATAGCTAAAAAACTCTTTTTTCTCAAAATTTAAAAACCACCTATATTCGGTGGTCATACGTTTTATATGACTTGTACAAGGCGAAACCGTTGTCCTCCTCCGACGTACGCAAGGAGAGGAAGATCGTCTTCGATAATTCGGCCAATCACATTGACTTTATCATCTGCCGGAAGATCAGTTAATGTGATTTGCAGTTCGCCGGCATATCGTCCATATTTTATATTATCGATGGTCACACTGCCTTTTTGTCTTTCGATCGTACATGTTGGCGCTAATAAATGCTTTGGCCACAAGAAAGATAAGCGGGATTCAAGTGATCGAATGACATCCCTTGCCGCGTCACGCCGATTCGTGTGAACCGTTTCGACCATGGAAAGCAATTCACGTTGTTTTACGAGCGGCAGGTAACGAAGCGGAATGACACCATCTTGAAATTCTTTTATTCGCATAAGGGCATCATCCGTTACGGAAATATCACCAATGAATACTTTATCTACGTTACAATCTCGCACTAATTCCGCGTACGCGCAAAGCGGATCCATATGCCGATGTGCTTCTAACGTAGGTAGCCCTTGATGGAGCGGACCTCGTTTTTCTTTATTTCCCGGGATGAACGCGGCAATCGTTTGAATTCCTTTCCGGCGTAGAGTTTGGTTTTTTCGAATGACCGTTTCTTTCGATAATCCCGTTTCCGGGCGCGGATAAAAATTATGCCACGCTTCAATATGATCCCAGTTGGCGCTGCACGCGGCCAGTTCGTCACATTCTCTATCTGTTAGTGTGCTCGCATTGAGTACCACTTTGATTTGATGAGAATAATGCGCCGCCTCCTTCATCGAAAAGCCATCATCAAGCCTTAGCCCACTGATGCCCCAACCGCGCAGCGCGGAAAGCTGCTCTGTGCTTATTCCTAATTTCGTGAGCGAAGCCGGGGTGACGTCGGCGACAACCCCGACTCCGTAGCGTTTCGCAAGTTCCCCGATCAGAGGAAGCTTTTTATGGTACTTATCCAAATCGTCTTCAGGAATGTGAAGAGACGTAAATAATTCCGTGCATCCGGACGCGCTTGCCTGTTGAAACTTTTTTTCGATTTGCTCCAACGGCTCTGAAAAATAGAACGAAAAGGAAAACATAATTGCCTCCCGAATTTAAATGTTTTCCGCCATTTCTTCTTTAAATCCGAACAAATACGTAAAAATGAAGCCAAACGTATAGGAAATCACCAATCCAATAAAATATGTGATATATTTTCCTTCGGCAATGAGCGGAATAAGCGATAAACCGGACACACCGATGCCAAGCGCCGCTGTTTTCATGACCGCTTGAAACGCCCCGCCAACTGCCGCACCGAGGCAGGCGGTTAAAAATGGCCGGCCTAACGGCAAGGTGACCCCGTATAACAACGGCTCGCCAATTCCTAAAAATCCGACCGGCAACGCCCCTTTAATAATGTTGCGAAGCCGCTTGTTTTTCGTTTTTACAAAAATCGCAATCGCCGCGCCGACTTGGCCTGCTCCCGCCATCGCCAAAATCGGCAAAATCGGGGTCGTGCCGATTTTATTAATAAATTCCATATGAATCGGCGTCAGCCCGTGATGCAATCCAACCATTACGAGCGGCAAAAACGTACCTGCCAACACCGCGCCGGCAATCGCACCACCGATATCCAACACTGCTTTAATGCCGCTAGTAATACCTAAAGACAACCAGCCTGCAATCGGCTGTACCGCAATCAACGTAAATAAGCAAACAATAAGTACAGTAATCAGCGGAGTGACAATAATATCGACTGCATTTGGAACAAATTTGCGCACATATTTTTCAATAACCGCCATCAGCCATGCCGCCAACAGGACAGCAAACAACCCGCCTCGTCCTGGAGTAAGCGCTTCACCAAAAAGTTTGACATCGGCAAGCGCCGGGTTGAATACTAAAATACCGGCAATCGCGCCTAACACCGGGGTGCCGCCAAACTCTTTCGCCGTATTGTAGCCGACTAAAATGCCGAGTGAAGCGAAAATTCCCCCGCCAATCAGCAATAACAGCTGCAGCCACGTTTCTGTCGGATCGACTCCGGCGTTTTTCGCAAAGTTGGCAATCCCGTTAATGATTCCTGACGCAACAAGACCTGGAATCAATGGAATGAAAATACTGCCAATTTTCCGCAGCAGCCGCTTTAACGGCGTTTGGTTGCGCGCTTTGATTTCGGCTTTTGTCCGCTCCGCCAAATCTTCTTCAATGATTTCACCAAGCTCCAACCCCGTCAACTCGCATAGCGCCGCGGCCACCTTGTTGACCACTCCTGGACCGACGACGATTTGCAGCGTCTCATCCTCAATAACGCCCATTACTCCCTCGATCTGTTTCAATGCGGCAATATCCGCTTTACGAGAATCGCGCAATGATACGCGCACCCTTGTCATACAATGGGCTATGCGCGTGATATTTTCCTTTCCTCCAAGCCGCTCTAATATTGCCATGGCCATCTGTTGTTCCCGTTTCATTTTTCCTCTCCCCTTTGTTTGTTATTGAAGTGCTTTGCGCACAAAACCGTTTGCTTTTTGCAGGCGCTCTTTTGCTTCCTCATAGCTGCATTGCAGCAAAATCATCACAATCGCTGCTTTCACTTCTCCATGCGCCGCCTCATAATATCGCACCGCTTCGTTCGCACCCACGCCTGTCGCTTCCATAATAATCCGCTTCGCTCGCTCTTTCAGCTTCCCATTCGTTGCCTGGACATCGACCATCAAGTTTTTATACACTTTTCCAATTCCGATCATCGAAGCGGTCGAAATCATGTTAAGCACCATTTTTTGCGCTGTTCCCGCTTTTAGGCGAGTCGAGCCGGTCAACACTTCCGGTCCTGTTTCCACTTCAATGCTGACGTCGGCGTATTTGCTGATTTCCGCTCCTTTATTGCAGGCGATGCTTCCCGTTGTCGCGCCGATTTGTTTCGCGTAGCGAAGCGCGCTGATCACATAAGGCGTGCGGCCACTCGCGGCAATGCCGACAACAACGTCGTTGTCCGCCAACGAAACCTTTTGTAAATCGCGGACCGCCAACTCCTCATCATCTTCCGCCCCTTCGACGGCGTTTGTGAGCGCTTTCAATCCACCAGCGATAATTCCTTGCACCATGTCTGGATCGGTCCCAAACGTCGGCGGACATTCTACTGCATCCAAAATGCCAAGGCGGCCGCTCGTCCCCGCACCGATATAAATCAGCCTGCCTCCTCGTTGAAACGATGCGATGACTTTTTGCACCAGTTTCTCAATTTGGTCTAATTGTTTGGAGACCGCCAAAGCGACAGTCTGATCTTCTTCGTTCATCACTTGCAAAATTTCCTTCGTTGTCATTTCATCCAAGTTTTTCGTTTTCGCATTGCACTGTTCAGTTGTAAGATGTTCTAGCAATCTCGTCACCTTCTTGTTTGGTTATGAAATTTTATTTCTTAATTTTATTATATAATTATGAAATAAAATATCAATATATGACTGAGGAAAAAATAAAAAGCGAGCTTGCATCCTCGCCTTTTCTATCTTCTTAAACGCACGACTTCTTCTCGTGTTTCATGGAATTTTTCGATTACGCGGCTGCCCACTTGATGAAAAGTGATTAAATAAAGCGCATCAATCACGTTCAGCTGCGCCATTCTCGATGCCATGCTGCCGATGCGGTGGTCTTGTTCGACATCGGGGAGGCATAATTTAATATCGGCTTCTTTATACAACGGAGAGGAAGGATCGAGTTTGGTGATGGCGATCACCGTCGCACGTTGTTTTTTCGCAAACCGGGAGATTTCGAGCACATCTTTTGTTCTTCCTGAGGTGGAAACAGCGACAAACACGTCCCCTTCTTTTAAATTGGCGACAAGCGGAAGCATCGTGTGAAAATCCGGAGACATCGCCGATACATAACCGAGCTTCGTAAATTTATAGGAGGCATCCATGGCCGAAGCGGCGGAACCGCCGACCCCGTAAAACAAAATTTTTCCCGCGTTGACAATTGCTTCCGCCGCTTTTTCCAATTCGCGTTTATCAATGGTCGTCGTCGTAGCTTCGATAGCCGCTTTATTGACATACGTGACTTTATTGAACAAATCATACGGCGCATCTTGCTTTTCGATAATGGAAAAATCGTTAATATTTATATCGGCAATCGTCAGTTCGCGGACGAGCGCCAGCTTTAGCGCCGTAAAGCTGCCGATGCCGATCGTTTTGCAAAAGCGCACGACGCTCGCCTCGCTTGCCCCGGCGTTTCGTGACAATTCTTTTGTCGTCATATTCGGCACAAGCTCCGCATGTTCCATAATATACGTAGCAATCTTTTTTTCTGCTGGTGAAAATCGTTCCATTTGATTTTCGATTTTCGCTAAAATGCCCAGCTGCTTCATGATCTTCCCCTTTCTAGCGATGCCCGCTATTCTTCTGTATTTTCATCATACCATACGGTTTTACGACAAATATAGACCAAGTCAAGTTCTTGACAGCTGTATTTACCTGCAAATTTGAATAGGATGGGAAAATTTACTGATATAACTGTAATTTGTTTTGGCTTATATTTGGGTAAAAAGCCTTTTTACTAGAGTAGGTTGAGTATGAATGAACATAGTTGAAATATTATGATGAGTCTTACGGAAAGTTTTAAGGATAAAAAATTTTAGTCGATTGAAGATAAAAATCAATTGGAATTAAGAAAGGATTATTAGAAATGAGTTGGGAAAAGGTTGTTTTACCCTTAATTGGCTTTGCTTTTTTACTTGCGTCAATTATGTTTCTCCACAAAGGTTGGACATATAGTGAATCAGACCGTAAATATGTGGACAATGCAAATCCGAATAATGGATCTATCCTTGATGAACTGTTACAAATTTCTTCAATATTACCAATTCCAATTGCTAGAATAATTTATTTAAGTGTCGGAGCTATATATCTCTTTACCTCCCTCCTTCTTAATTACTTTGTTTATACAGGATTTTTTTCTTTCACTAATTGGCTGGCTATTATTATTGTTGCCATAATTACTTTAATTTCTACTCCATTAGGAATAAAATTGCGCAAAAAAGCAGAACCGTCTGATGAAGCGATTGATGATCATATTCAACAGATTCTTAGTTGCCAACCTATTAGAAGGTTATATGAAAATGAAGATTATACCTTTCTGTTTCATCATAATTATGCCATTCGTTCCTGGTTATTTGATGTAAACCTAAAAAAGCTTCAAGAAAACAATCTCTATTTACAAAAAATAGAAAAGGAGCTTCTTGAAAAACTTGTTAGTGAACGAATGTGTACTCCGTCAGAAGAAAGAGGGATAGACGAAAGTGAAAAATGGATTTAAGTATGAAGAGTCTGACTGGAGAAAAGGTTTTACTTCTGAATGAAAAAAGACCGATTTAATTTCGGCCTTTTTCTTTGGTATAAAAAGAAATTGAACAAAGACACTCATGCCAATTTTTTGACACAACGATGCATTAAAATAAGCTGTACTGCCCATACTACTAGATTCATATCTTTGTTATACCGCTTATTTTCAAGGTAGCCTTACAAAAAACCGTATCATTTTTTATTATTGTGCGGTATATCCTCCATCAATGACAACCGCCTGTCCCGTAATTCCTTTCGCCTGTTCGCTTGCCAAAAACATCGCATAGTTTGCTACTTCCTCGACCGACAGCAAGCGTCTTTGTGGCACGAGCGGATAAATGACTTCCTCGAGTACTTTTTCAAGCGGCACATTTCTCGTGGCGGCTAAATCGGTTAGCTGGTTGCGGACAAGAGCGGTATCGACATATCCTGGACATAGCGCATTCACTGTAATGCCGTACGGGGCCCCCTCGAGTGCTGCTACTTTCGTCAAACCGATCACTCCATGCTTGGCACTGTTATACGCCGCTTTCCCAGCAAAACCGACCAGCCCGTTAATCGACGCCATATTAATAATGCGCCCGTATTTTTGCTTCTTCATGGCTGGGAACGCGTGCTTGATGGCGATAAACGGCCCAATCAGCATGACGCGAATGAGCAGTTCAAATTTCTCTGTCGGAAAATCCTCCAGATTGGCAACGTATTGCAAACCGGCATTGTTCACTAAAATATCGATGCGGCCAAACCGCTCGATCGTTTCATGAAGCGCTGTTTTCACTTCTTCTTCAGCGGTGACGTCACACTTCAAGCCGACCGCTTCGTATCCCGCATTTCGAAGCGATTCCGCCGCTTCCTCCACTTCTGTCTTATTTAGGTCGGTAAGAACCACTTTTGCCCCATTTTCAGCAAACTTTTTCGCAATTTCATAACCGATCCCTCTTGCCGCGCCGGTGACAAATGCTACTTGATGTTTGACCATGTTTCTCCTCCCCCTGCATTTCTCATCTCATTTTTTCGTAAACTTCATCATATTTCTTCGCCAGTTCAAAATCGAGCTTCGTCAGCCCTTTCGCCCGCCACGATGAAATTTTCACCGTGATAAGCTTATAGTCAATGGAGATGAACGGGTGATGATTGGTTTCTTCGGAAATGGTTGCGATTTGCCGCACAAATTCAATTCCTTGCAAATAGTCTTGAAAGCGGTACTTTTTCGCAATCCACTGCTCTTCCATCAGTTTCCAGCCTTCCATCTCTTGTAAAAGGGATTGCACTTCTTCATCGGTTAATCGCATTACTATTTGCCTCCCCCGATTTTGTAGTTCAGGACGGATAACAACAATTGCACACCGGTATAAATCTTAGTTCAACGACACAAACTGAAAGTTACAGTTACTTCATGACTTTACTTAACATATTCCAATGATGCGCTTAATAAATGGCATGAATGTGAATGCACATGCGTTAGTTAGCGTAACTTTCCCTTAACTAATTTGACAGCAGTCGAAAAAATCCTACTTTTTGTCAAAAGGTTGTGAAGATTGAATATCGAAAAAAGACCGCGGCTTCATATACTCTTTTTTCATTGTCTACTTGACAGGGTTATGTGCAAAATGCGCCCTCCTTTTAGCGTGCAACACTCTTTTGCCTTTTCAAAAAAGCATGGTAAACTATTTGCCCGTTCATCAAATACACCCCCGCTAAAATAGTGATACCGCCTATAATGGAAAGCAGATGAAACGTCTCTTTTTGAATCCATATATCAAGCACTAGTGAAATAAACGGAGACACATAAAGCCATGTCGAAGGAAAAGAAGGATTGGTCTTTTGAATGAGCCAGTAGTATAAACCGTGTCCTAAGATCGAACCAATGACAATCAAGTATAACAGCGAAAGCCACCCTGTCGGATTAACATGGGATATATTTGGTTTTTCCACAATAAAAGAAACAAGCAACAGCAACAGCCCACCAAATAACATTTGATACCCGTTTAACATCAACGGTGATATACCTTGTTTTAATACGACTTTTGAGTAAATCGTGCCAAACGCATAAAAGCTTTCCCCGATAATCATCACCAAACAGGCAATAAACCACAATATGTCAAACTGTACAGAAATCGATGGCCACGTCAGAAAAACGATTCCGAGAAAGCCTAATCCAAGCCCCGCAAACTGAACCTTAGTTATTTTCACTTTTTCCACTCTTGAATGCATCAGCGCTACAAAAAGCGGCCCCGTAGCCGATAACAAAGCGGCAAAACTAGACGGAATATACTGTTCCGCCCAATACAGCGTCCCAAATGTTATACCTGTCATACACGCCCCCGTGATAAGAAATTGAATGAGTTGTTTCTTCGTCGGAACTTGAAATTGCTTTGTTGCAAAGCCATACATTACTACAAGCAGCCCCGCGATAAAAAAGCGAAAACCTGCCGAAAAATAAGGAATCCACCCTGCTTCCAGCCCGATTTTAATCGCTAAAAACGTTGTTCCGAAGATGAGGCACATCGTTATATAAGCTACTAAAACCATAAATATTCATCACCTTTCTCATGTCATTTTTATCTATAGAATGATACAATGCATGTATAACAGTAAAACTCTTTCTATAACAGTGAAAGGGATGTTGGTGATGAATATTCCCATTAAACGACATTCTCATCTCCCGATTCATGATCAAATATGTCAATATTTTATGGATCGCATTTCTTCGAACATGATAAAAAATGGAGAAAAATTGCCGTCTGTCCGTCAACTTTCCAAAGAATTGGGCGTATCATTGGTGACTGTTCAAAAAGCGTACCAACAATTACAGCAAAAAGGATATGTGGAGAGCTTTCAAGGGAAGGGAGTTTTCGTAAAATCACTTAAACAACCACAAAACATCTATAATACAAATACGAATTGGCAAATGCTTATTCCCGACTATGTCCCTCGAGCTCAATCATTATCGATCTCGCAGCCGCTGCGAAATATTCGTTATAACTTGGCGACCGCCTGTATCGATGAAAGTATTTTTCCAATCAACTGGATGAAAAAAGTTACGATGCAAGTCATGGAACAACATCCGTACGTATTAGGCCAATATAGCAGCGCGAATGGGGATAGCGAATTTCGCAAAGCGGTCAGCAATTATCTTGTCTCCAAGAACCTGCATATTCCACCCGAACATATTTTGGCTGTCAGCGGTGCGCAACAAGGAATTGAACTCGTTGCCAAAACATTTATCGGCCCAAATGACATCGTTTTGATGGAAGCGCCTACCTATCCAGGGAGTATTGATATTTTTAAGGCAAGAGGGGCCCAGATCATTCCGATCCCTGTGGAACAGGACGGAATTGATACGAAAATGCTGCTTCAAATTTGTGACCAATATCATCCAAAATTGCTGTACATCAATCCGACTTTTCAAAACCCGACCGGCACTACTTTAAGCATGAAAAAGCGGAAGGAACTGATCGATATTGCAGAGAGCTATCATTTTCTTATTCTAGAAGATGATCCTTGGAGCGAGCTGTATTTTCATGAACCACCTCCTCCGCCGATAAAAAGCTTTGATCAATCCGGACATGTAATTTACTTAAAAGGCTTCAGCAAATTTTTATCACCTGCTTGCAGAATTGGCGCGCTTGTTGCCGAAGGCCGCTTGCTCGAAAAACTTATTGCGGTCAAAAGCATATCCGATTTAGGGTCGCCGCTGTTAATGCAAAAAATCATTGCAGCATTATTGCAATCACCAGAATTACACATCTTCTTGCAACAGTTGCGCAATGATTTAAGAAAACGGGCAAACCAATGTGTTCAATTCTTACATCAACACTCATCTTTGCTTACATTCCGCCCATCCAATGGAGGAAATACCATTTGGGTGAAGCTTCCGAAAAATGTCCATGCGGATATTCTCTTAGAACACGCTCATATGAAGCAGCTTTCTTTTCTGCCAGGAAACGCCTGTTTTCCGACACATGTGCCGAATCAATATATCCGCTTAAGTTTTGCTGCACTGCCTGCGGATGAACTCAAACAAGCGATTGCATGGCTATGTGATACTATTCATGCGTTAGCTCAAAAATATGATGAAATAGAAAGATATCCGAGCTTTTAAACTCACAAACATTTAGAGTCTGCCTCCATTGTCATCACTGGAAACAGACTCTTTCTTCCATAACATCGCTATATCCCCAAAATGCTTTAGAAAGATAATTGACTTAACTCGTTTGCACCCTCGCGTCTTGCTCTGCGAATCATAATTCCTATTCCCCTTCTGCCTATCTTTCATGAAACAGTAAAAGAGCTATCCACGATGATAGCTCTCATAACAAATGAATTAATCCCCAAGACTTAGTGACGGACTTTAAATGTATGTGAATCCAATGCATCGAATGTATCAATAAGGTTATCCATTCTCCACATCACTATGTAACAGAACAAGCTTTCCACTCTCAGCTAACTATCCACCTTGGAGAATGTCTCCTAGATCAGCACCACCTGTTAACCATAAAAGAGAAAAGACACTTTATGACTGAAATACCATTATATCGATATATATATAGATTTATCGATATATTTAGGCGAGTTAAGCTGATTTCTTAAAATATTTGCAGGAAAGTTGGTCGAATTTCTCACAGCGCTATATAAACAACACTTGAACGTAAAATAGCTCTTGCACAAGAAATCTCATCAAATTGAAAATGTCATCCTACATGAAGAAAGATTTCCCATGCAAGAGCACTTTCATTATACACGAGATTTCTCTGCTTTAGCAGATAAAGAGTTATTGAAACAAGCTCTATAGAGCCCATTGGTGAACTCCCTTTTGTGCAATCAGCTGAAATTCTATTCACATGAGTTTCAATGATGGATCGTCGAAAAAACATATGAGTTGTTTTTTCGGCATTCCATTCTTTCAACCTGTATAGATGGCTTTCAAACAGCTTTGAAAGGAGCCTTCTTCGCTTATACGCGTGCCGCTCTTGGCGCGCACCATGAGTATTTTCATCATTCAGCTTCTTGTGCCGTATGTTCCCTATCTATTTGAGTGGTATTCTTCATTTCACTTTCTTTTGCAACTTGCCTTATCGATTTTAATTTGGTGGACAGTTCCATAAACCAGCTTTCATCCTTAGTTAATAAAGCCAAATCAATTAATGCCTTAATCGATTCCTCATTATCAAAGGTCGACATCGGTAGTTTTTTTACCCAGTGTTTTAGTGTTTCAACGGTTTTTCCAATGATTTGCTCATTATCACAATTCATCACCTTTATTTTGACAGTTTCTTGTAATGGATTTACCGTTTCAATATAACCGTATATCAATTCTCCATTTTTTGTTTTCCCTTTTACCCAGTCCCCTACTTCCACTGGCGAATTACTTATTCTATCCATTGAATTCACCACCACTTAAAGTGTTCTTTTAAAAAAGACACGTAACTGGGAACACGCCTTCTGTAGCAAAAATTATACATTTTCTTCATAGAAAATCAAACAATTGAATTTATACTCTTCTCATGAGGAGTGAGAAGAAAAATTTAACTTATTTTATTATTACGATCAATTAGAATGGCCGTTTTCGTATAAAAAGCTGTTAGTGGCAATTAAGAATTGTAGTGTTTGGCAATTAAGGATATGCATAATTTATTGCATATTCACCGCTTTACATGGAGTGGCGGGTATGATAGGCTTATATGCCTTGCAAAGTCCTGTGGCTTGCCCCCTTTGCCAGAAAGCATGCCCGCAGAGGCTCCATGTCAAGCGACAACAGGTATGAAATTTTATACAGATCATTGAATATTCTTATTTGCCATTTCATGCATTTTTTAATTGCCAAAAACATAAAAAGCGAAACAAGATAGCATTTTGGTTGCTATACAGAAAAAAGGAGAGCTGGTTTCCTTCAGCGTTCAAGTTCTCCTTTTCTTTATTGGATTTAAAATCCTAAAACAAAAATCGCTAAATTTGAACAAAAATGTCCAAATTAGCGATTTTGTTTTAGAATAACTCCCTAATTGAATCAATCGTCAATGGATCGGCAGCGTCAAGAATTTTGTGAGATAGGGCTTGTCTGAAGCGGGATTTTAATCATCTGCCATTCGAATCGTTTTTTTAAACACTGTTTAGCATGTTACGTACCTTGTAAACGGCACAGCGATGCACATGGGCCTTCGGATTACGGTCTTTTTATCATCGTGGATTTCAAAACCGCATAAATGAAGGATAATACGACTCTGATATGTTCCCGCAAGATGACACTTTATATCGATTGTACAGATTCCCCTTCGATCAATGTTACATAAATTCGCTCATGCTCTACAGGTTTATTAGCAATCAATTTCAATAATTGTTCAGAAGCTAGGGCCCCCCACTTCCGCTTCGAATAATCGATTGTCGCTAATCGCGGTTGGGTATAACGAGCCAATTCAATGTTGTCAAATCCAATAATGTGGACATGTTCGCCAACCCGATAATCTGTCTTGGCCAAATAATTGTACATTCCAATCGCCATTTCGTCGTTTAAGCAAAAAACCGCAACTGGTTGGCTATACTGCTGGATGATTTGTTGCGCCGCACGTTCTCCAGCCTGTTTATCAAAATCTCCTTCAATTTCTGTATAGTCAATATGCGGATGCCGCTCTATTACTTGCCTTACGGCTTTCAAACGCTGGTTGGAATCATAAGAGCCTTTTGGACCCGTAACAACATATATTTTACGATGGCCTTTCTCAATTAAATAATCGATGGCCAATGTAGCGCCTGCTTTATTATCAAGCAACACTTGACTAATATTTGGATGATCTAATTCGCGGTCTAGAACGACTAATTTATGTCCACGATCAGCGTAGCTAAGCAATTCTTCACTTGAAAACGTCTGATCTAAAATGATGGCGCCATCAATCATTCGTTCCGGCAGAAAACGATGTGACTGCTTACCGCTGCAGACAATGAGCTCATATCCATTATTCCCCAGCGTTTCAAGCATTCCTTGTAATAGTTGTCCATAAAATGCACCACTATAATTGGTTAAAAAGGCGCCAATAATTTTTGTCTCTCTCTTTTTTAGTGTTCGTGCCGCTGCATTTGGAACATAATTCAATTCTTTGGCAATCGCTAAGATTTTCGCGCTTGTTTCTTCCGTTACCTTTGGACTGCCATTTAATGCGTAAGACACCGTCGATATGGAAACACCTGCTTTTTTTGCGATGTCTCTAATACTGACCATGAAACTCTCTCCTATCTAATTAAATGCTCTCTCCTTTTTTATCATTATATATTATACATTGTTTACTTCCCCATCTTTATATACGAGTTTTCCATATTATTGCTTCATATGGTCTAAGACGGCCATTTAAAAAGGACTTCTGATAATTGCTTAGCACCATCTCTCCGGTTGGCAGTTGATTCAATAGTTTGCATTCCACCATTTTATCCGTAAAATTGCAGATAATATACCATCGTTCCTTTCCTAATTGTCGTGTATAGGCATAAATTTGCGGCTCTGTTTCCAGCAACTGATAATCGCCATACGCGACGATATCTGTCTTTTTACGTAATTGGATTAATTGTTGATAATAGCGATAAATCGAGCGTTCTGCCCGAAGATCTTTTTCTACGTTAATGTTTACATAATTTGGATTAACCGATATCCATGGCGTGCCTGTTGTAAATCCCGCATGAACTGTTTGGCTCCACTGCATTGGTGTACGTGCATTATCGCGGCCTTTTGCGTAAATGGATGCCATAATCTCTTCATGAGAGTAGCCTTTTTGTTTACGTTCCTTATACATTTGAAATGTTTCGATATCCCGGTAATACGAAAGATCAGGAAAACGAACGTTTGTCATCCCTATTTCTTCACCTTGGTAAATATAAGGAGTTCCTTTCATCATATGCAGCAGTGTTGCCAGCATTGTCGCACTCTCATAGCGATATGTTGTATCGTTCCCCCAACGTGAAACAATGCGCGGCTGGTCATGGTTGTTCCAAAACAAGCTGTTCCAACCGCGTTCTGCTAAACCATACTGCCATTTCGAGAAAACTTGTTTCAAATCGTCCAACACCAATGGCTTAATATCCCATTTCTGCTTTCCCGCCTCTTCATCAAGTGCAACATGTTCAAACGAAAAGATCATATTAAGTTCACGTCGTTCCGGTGCCGTATATAAAACAGCTTGTTCCAAATCGGCGCTTCCAGCTTCTCCAACTGTCACTACATTTGCACCATCTAACACTTCTCGATACATTTCTTGTAAATACTCATGAAGAAGAGGACCGTTTGCAATGACGTTGTTGTCAACCTCTTTAGCGATTAAATCGATGACATCAAAGCGAAACCCTCTGACTCCCTTAGAAATCCAAAAGCGCATTACATCATAAATCGCTTGTCTAACTGGAGGATAATGCCAATTTAAATCTGGTTGTTTTTTACTGAATAAGTGTAAATAATATTGGCCAGTTTGTTCATGGTATTCCCAGGCACTGCCGCCAAAAATAGATTTGAGTTCGCTCGGCTCACCATTGTCCGTTCCATCACGCCATACATAAAACTGTCTAAATGGATTGTTTCGATCTTTACTTGCAGCGACAAACCATGGATGCTCATCTGAAGTGTGATTAGCGACGATATCCATCATAATGCCGATACCGCGCTGCGCTGCCTCATCAATCAGCTGTTCCATATCAGCCATTGTCCCATATTCTGGATGAATGTCATAGTAATTGCTGACGTCATATCCATTATCCTCATTTGGCGAAGCATAGATCGGGCAAAGCCAAATAAGATCAACACCTAATTCTTGTAAATAGTCAAGCCGTGAAATAATTCCTTGCAAGTCACCAATTCCATCACCGTTCGAATCTTGAAAGCTCCGAGGATAAATTTGATAAACGACACTTTTATGCCACCATTCCCGTTTCATATTTTTCCTCCATTTTTTCGAAAAATGTGGCGGTCCATGAAGGCCGCCAAAAGATCATTGCATAAAAATCTCAACGACATTGGAATCATTTTTCAAAAGACGTTTGAGTTCTTGTTGGCTAATTCGAACACCGCTTTTACGATAACGGTTCGCCAAAGTTTGGGCCGCAACAACACGGCCATTGATGACAACACGGTGTACATCTTGTCCATGGAGGTGATAAACAAATGTAACAGGACGTCCCATAAACTGAAAGTTAAACTGTAGGCCATCAAATTTTTGCGGCAATACCGGATCGATTACTAAATCACCTGCCGCCTGACGAATCCCTAAACAATTAGAAATTAACTGATTCATGTATATTCCGGGGCCGCTTGAATAAACACGCCAGCCGCCTTTTACCGGTATCGTTCCTTCACGCAATTGATGAAACCGTTCTTGCGCTTCATATCGTGTGTTAAATTTGCCGTCTGAACTGCTAAAGTACGTATTGCTTTGTCGGCGTTCTGCGTTCGGTACAACTTGTTGAATTTGTATTGGATTAATGATTGACAGGCCATTCCATACTTCCTCAGCTTTCCCGAGTTTGGCCATCGCCTCAACGAAACGAATATGAGCATGGACATATTGGAGGCCGATTTCCCGGCCAAAATTCGCTGCTTGTTCGGCGCGTTTAAAGTGGGTGCTGACGCCGCCAGCATACCTGGCAGGCCGGTCCATCAATCGAACACCGTCTGGAAAATACAGCTTTTCTTTGATAATTTGATAATGCGCTTCTGCCTGTTCTGGTGCCAGCAACTCACTGATTATTCCTCGGGTCATTGGAATCAGGCGGTAGTGAACACCTGTTTTTGTATCGGTTGGGTGAAGCATCATCTCTGCTTTTTCTGGTTTTTCCATATAGATGAAGCCTGGAATTACTTCTGACGATAATATATAGCGGTGAAAGTCTGCTTCAATCCCTGCAGCCAATGCTTGCAGTTTTGCTGCTTCTTGTTCATCCACATCTGCCAAAACGTGCGACAATTGGCGGAAGACTTGATAAGTCAAAGCAACTGTCCAACTGCTGATCATGTACTGTTTCAACTGTGCATTAGCCGGCTGAAGCGTATCATCCCAGTCACCATCCCCATACGATGACAGGTGCGTCCCGTGCAAGAAATGTTGTTTAATGTAGGCAACCGCTTTTTTGGCATGTTCCCATATAGTAGCCGTTTCTTCAGTAAATTCGAAACTGCCTCGCTTGGTATAAGGAACCCGTTCTTGCAGAATACTGTAATCTTTCGTTGCAGCCAAATAATCCCCCAACACTTTCAGCGGCCAAATGATAATGTCCCCGTGGCTTTCTTCCTGTTGAATCGTAAAATACTTATCAAACATAAACCATTGCGGCCAGTTTCCGTCATCTTCATATTGATGAGAATATACTGTTTTTAAAATATCGCGCACTGCATCATAGTGATGAGTTGCCATCAAATACTCTGTCGGCCCCTGGCATACGTCCCGGGTGCCCCAAGCAGCGCCGCTGTATTGTTCAAGTCCATGCGGAACCAGATAATGAATGAGCATATTATGTGTATACCACCAGGCGAGGGCGTTTACCTTTCTTAGTTCGTCCGTTACCACTCCGTTTTGCGATAAAGAAAACCCGTTCATCACCGTTTGATAAAAAGCCCGATAACGTTCGATTTCTGTTTCCGCCTCTCGTTCGACAAAAGGTATCTCTTCGCCGTGGACAAAACCTTGAATCGTTATGTTCCATTCATTCGTTGCACTTAAATCAAGGACAACGAGGGAAGCAGACCGCGGTAAGGCGTTCGACGCAAGCTTCCGTTCATCTGTCAACGCGATATCTGCCCCTGTTATCCGCAACCGATAGCACAGGTTAGGATATGCTTTAGCACTATCTGAAGCATCATCTGCATAAAACGAAATGGTTTGCCCATTTCTTTCCATCAAGAACGGCACTTCGTATTCATTGTTATTCATCGATACTTGGTTCGTAACAAGGTAGCGATAGGCTTTGCCGCTGGCAGAGCGGACATGCAAATGCACTTCTGGCGCATCGACTGCGGTATAATTGGTAACAATCAACAAATCGTCTGCTGTTTTATAAAACCAACGCGCATAGTTAAATCCCATTTCAAACATCGATGGCATCGTTAATAAACGATATACGCCATCCATTTCTACATAAATGCGTTGACCGGACGTTTTCATTACGTTCAGCGCATTGCGGGTATTTGTCAGCATTTTATTGAATGATGTGTTGCCAACAGCAAGCTGTGAGTTAAACACCCCATACATGTAAGATGTCGAGGTGATAATATTTTCCGACTTTTTCGTATTTTGTCCAGATATGATAATATGGCCATGCGGCCGTTCAACGAGCAGCTCTTTTTCTTTTAGAACAACATGCTCGTGTGTGTCTGTAAAGAATGAAAGCAGTGTATTTCCATCCCATTCTTCTTGATAGCGATTAGGGAAGAAATGGTCAATTTCTTCCTTCGTCATTGATTTCGTTTTCAGAGGCGCTCCGAAAACAGAAGCAATTTTCACCTTATCCAAAACCTGCACAGCCGCTTTCCCTTGTGCATTCACATGTTTCCAAGCGTTTAATATATCTTTTTCATACTCTAAAGAAGTAATAGCTGCCGGATGATTTTCTTTAAAAAGACCATAAAAGACAAATCGTGCTGTTCCCGTTAGCTTCAGTCGTTCGGACTGCAATGCAATATAAGCGAATTCATATTGATACACTTCATTAGCAAGGAATTGTTTTGTTAACGCTTCAGGCTCGTTTGTTTCCTTATAAGACAACCCAAAAAATTGGAACCCATCCGTTGAGTAACCTATTGCTTTTGTTAAAGCTCCTTGTTGCACATAAGGGAAAGCCCCACGTTGAGGCAGGTTTTGACGGGAGCAAACAACAAATCCTTTATGCTCATCTTCAAATACTTTATGATCAATATATTGTGATACAAATGCTTCATTTGTCCGAACTGCACCTTTATCAGCAAGGCCTAAATCTTGGCCATAAATAATATCTATTTCTGCATCATGACCATCGACTATGACATCCCAAAACCAAATTCCTTGCTCAGTGAGACTAAAGGTAACCTGATAACGAATTTGCTCCACAGCCCCTTCCCAAAAAACTTGGGAATTGGAAAAGCTTACCCTGCTTTCAGAGCGAACACCGAGCATTGGAAAGACTTTTATGCCAGAGGAATTGTGTATCCGTAAATAAAGGTTGTTCAATGATCCATCGATCGGATTAGCTACCACTTGATTAATCATCGTCGTTTTATGTGCTGCTTCGCAAAGATCACCGCTATTCAAAAAGGTAAAGCGCAAATCTCCTGCTTCGATTTTAAATGTTGAATCCGTTATCATTGCCATCTTTGTTCCCCACTCTTTCTTTATTTCACTAACTTGAACATAAGAGCTGTCACATCCCGGCTATTTGGACCGACATATGCAACAAATGTCCCAGCATCACTTGTAAACCGCAAGTCTGAATGATAGTAGCGAAGTTGCTCTTCTGTTAATGTAAATGTTACTCTTTTTGTTTCGCCCGGCTGTAATAAGATCTTTTGAAACCCTTTTAGCTCTTTTACTGGGCGAACGACATCCCCTGTGACATCCCGCACATAAAGCTGTACCACTTCTTCGCCAGCAACTTTCCCTGTATTTGTCACATTTACGGAAATATAAATAGGTTGTTCCGGAGTCATATAATCTGAAGACAACGCCGCTTCGCTGTATGAAAACGTTGTATAGCTCAATCCAAATCCAAATGGAAATAACGGTTCATTTGGGATATCCAAATATTGTGATACGTACCGTTCTTGAGCATCCGGTGCATCTTTCGGGCGCCCTGTATTGAAACAGTTGTAATACACCGGTATTTGCCCGACCGAATATGGGAAAGACATCGTTAATTTCCCTGAAGGGTTTGCATCCCCAAACAATAAATCCGCAATAGCCGCTCCGCCTTCTGTTCCTGGATACCATGCTTCTAAAACAGCATCCACTTTGTCAACAACTCCATGCAAATCGAGAGGCCGGCCGTTAAACAATACGGCAACCATTGGTTTATTCAACTGTTTTAGTTTGGAAATTAACTCGAGCTGAACTTCTGGCAAACGAATATCTGCCCGACAACCCGCTTCTCCGCTCATATCCGAATGCTCACCTAACGCTAACACGATGACATCAGCTTCACGTGCAGCATGAAGCGCTTCATTCCACTGTTCCTCTGTCCCCGTTTCAATATCGCATCCTTTAGAAACAAAAAGGAGAGATGAATCGACTTTCATTTTTAATCCGTCATATAATGGAATTGCTTGGTCTTTGGAACCAAGGCATGACCACGGACCTAAAATATCGCCGCTTTGGGCAAATGGCCCAATCAATGCGATTTTTTTGCCTCGCTCAAGCGGAAGCACTCCTTCATTTTTCAACAAAACACATGACTTTGTCGCTAATTCGCGCGCTACACGACGATGTTCTTCACAAAGAACGACCTCTTGCTCACGTTTTTCATCGGCTCCGCGATATGGATTTTCAAACAGCCCCAATTTTTGTTTTAACCGTAAAATGCGGAACACGGCTTCATCAATTAATCTTTCATCGACTGCTCCTTCTTCGACGAGACGCTTTAAGTGATGAATGTAGCATGGCGACATCATTTCGATATCGACCCCTGCTTGAATGGCTTTATAAGCTGCTTCCCTTTCATCCGCAGCAACACCATGCGGGATCATTTCTTTGACAGCGCCCCAGTCCGAAATAAGAACACCGTCAAATCCCCATTCACCTCGAAGCAAATCCCGCATCAGCCATTTATTTCCCGTAGCCGGAATGCCGTCTACGGTGTTGAACGCTGTCATCACCATTTCGCATCCTTCATCTATTGCAGCTTTATAAGCAGGTAAATACGACTCACGCAACTGCCGTTCTGACATATTGACCGTATTGTAGTCGCGTCCGCCTTCTGGCGCTCCATATGCAGCAAAGTGCTTGACGCACGAAGCAACCCGGTCATGGTCATTCTGCAAATCCGTCCCTTGAAAACCACGAACAAACGCCCGTGCAAATTGACTATTTAAGTAAGGATCTTCCCCCGTTGATTCGACCACCCTTCCCCAACGCGGATCTCGTACCAAATCAACCATCGGCGCAAACGTCACATGCACTCCTGACACCGAAGCCTCTTTAGCCGCAATCTCAGCACTCTTTTCCGCTAACTCCAAATCCCACGAACAACCAATCGCTAATGGAACCGGAAAAATCGTTTTATAGCCATGAATCACATCCGCCATAAATAATAATGGAATGCCAAGGCGATTCTTTTTCAAATGGGCACGTTGAATGTTAATGACTTCTTTCGCTCCCGATGCCCCCAGCACCGATCCACTATTGCGCACGGCTTCTTCATTCACTTTCATCGCTGCCATAGGGCCTGTAATCTGTCCTTCATTTGTCGCTCCTTCAAAAAAAGGCGCCGCTAACTGCACTAATTGAGCAATTTTCTCATCCAATGTCATCTTCTGAACAATAGAAGCTAATTTTTGTTCTTGTTCCGTCATTTCCATCCCCCGTGTTCAGATGTTGTTAAACAGCATTTTTTCATTACATATATTGAACCTCTAGCGAGATTGGTTGTAGAAACGTTTCGATAAGCTTTACAACTGGATTATAAACGCTTTCATAAATACAGTCAATTTTTTATCGAAACGTTTCTATACAAAACAGAGAAATATTTTCTTATTTTCTCATCATGGCAGATTCATATCTTTATTGAAGTTTTATAGTATTTATCACGAGCGACAAAATAATTAAGTAGCGAAAAAAAATCCTATTGAAAACGATTACAAATTATCTTATAATAACCCTGTCGAAACGTTTCAATAAAAGAATCTCTAGCGAAGGTTGTTTTATTTTTTATCAACCGGTGAAACGTTTCACCATTTATTTAAGAAACGTTTCGTATATGTGGGAGGTGAACGGTCGGTAAATGTTTTAAAATTATAAAAGAGCAATGTTCATCTTTTAGGATATGTTCAAAAAAAGGGGGGAATTGCTTCATTTGCTCCGCTAATATAAAAAAATAGGACAAGCTTGTATGCACTTGCATTCCAACTATCTACCGCGCAAAAAGAGAATCTGGGGGGAATAAGTAGATGAGAAAAAAATTCTTGACCACCGCTATACTAAGTACATTCCTTATTTCAGGAACGCTTGCAGGATGTTCATCTGATTCAGGCTCATCATCGGATAAAAACGATAAAACAACCATTAACGTATGGGCCATGGGAGAAGAGGCAAAATCCCTTCCAAAAATCGTGACAGACTTTGAAAAAGAAAATCCAAACATTGATGTTAAAGTTCAAGCGATTCCTTGGGATCAAGCCCACGATAAACTATTAACCGCTGTGGCGTCAAAAAAAGGGCCTGACGTTATCCAAATGGGAACAACTTGGATTCCTGAATTTGCATCAGCTAAGGCATTATTGGATTTAAAACCATATATCAAAAAATATCCGGAGTTTGATGAAAATAACTTCTATCCAGGTTCTGTAGAAACAACAAAGTACGAAGATAAAGTAGTAGGCGTTCCATGGTATATTGATACTCGAGTTCTTTATTATCGTACAGATTTATTAAAAGAAGTAGGTTACAATGAACCGCCAAAAACATGGGAAGAATTGCGCGATGCGGCGAAAAAGTTAGCTAAACGGGGCGATAATAAATACGGAATAAGCATTGATACGAACGAACAAAGTTTAGCTTTCATGTTCGCTCGTCAGAATGGCTCCAAACTACTCGATGAACAAAATAAACCATTATTCAATCAAAAAGAATTTGTAGAGGCAGTAGAATATTTAAACGGTTTCTTTAAAGATGGCTCGGCACCAAAAGATTTAGGAATGGACATCATTCAGGCCTTCCGTGGCGGCATCGTTCCAATGTTCATCAGCGGCCCTTGGATGGTTAAATTAATTAACGACCAAGCTCCGGACTTAAAAGGAAAATGGGCAACAGCTGTGCTTCCGAAAAAAGAAAACAACCTCTCTGCATTAGGCGGTTCTAACTTGTCAGTCTTCCAATACACAAAGAATAAAGATGCTTCACTGAAATTCGTCGCATTCATGAGTAAACCTGAAACACAACTCAAATGGATGAAAATGACAAACTCACTTCCTGCAGCAAAAGAAGCGTGGAAAGATAAAGCTTTACAAGAAGACCCATTATATAAAACTTTCGGCCAACAAATGGAAGCTTCGCAACCAATGCCAATGATCAAACAGTGGGAAGAGATTGCGCAAACGTATTTGAAAAGCTTCGAAAAAATTTATCGTGGCGGAGCGGATGTGCAAAAAGAAATGGATGAATTTAACAAAAAGGCTGAAGAAATTTTAAGTAAATAGCTTTAGTATATAGTTAACTAGCAGGAATCCCTGCTAGTTAACTCATTACTTTGGGCGTAACGGAGGAAGGGGCTCGTGAAAAGTTTCATTAATAATAAAATACCGTATTTCTTCATTGCACCAGCTATCATTTTATTGACATTGTTTTCGATACTACCAATCTTTATTGCACTCATCATCAGTTTTACCGACATTGATTTAGCGGGATTGGCTGATTGGTCGACGATTAATTTTGTCGGTTTACAGAACTATAAAGACATCTTTAGTGATCCGGTTTTTATAAAATCCATCTATAACACGCTTTTTTATGTTGTTTTTGGCGTTCCATTTGTCATTGTTTGTTCTTTAGGTATTGCCCTTCTCATAAACTTTGGGAAGTCGCCCATCTTTAAAGTATTCCGCGTCGTATTTTACATGCCCTCCATTACCAATGTTGTAGCGATTGCCGTGGTGTGGAGTTATTTGTACAACCCTCAATTTGGATTGTTTAACTACCTATTAAAACTGCTTCATTTACCAGCTGTTCCATGGCTGCAAGACCCAACGATGGCGAAAATTTCTTTAATTATATTAGCATTATGGCGAGCCATTGGCGTCAACATGATTATCTTTTTAGCTGCTCTGCAAGGAATTCCCAAAGAGTATTATGAAGCAGCACAACTGGATGGAGCTAACGGATGGAAACAGTTAACAAAAATAACTATTCCGTTGCTGCGATATGCCATTTTCTTCGTCTCCATTACCACTATGATTGGTTGGCTTCAATTCTTCGAAGAACCGTTTATTATGACAAAAGGCGGACCGCTTGATAGCACGACTTCTGTAGCATTATTTATTTATCAAAACGGCTTTGAATTCAGTAAATTCGGCTATGCCGCAGCTGGTTCGTTTATCTTGTTTATGGCCATTATTATTGTGACAATCATTCAATTCAAACTGCAAAACAAAGAAGTGGATTATTGAGGGAGAAATTGAGGTGAAACCAATGAAATCTAATCAATCCGTGTACCTTACTAAAAGAGAGCGATATCAACAATGGGCTGCTGGCATTACATTGGCGATAGGCGGTTTGCTAATTTCTATTCCGTTTATTTGGATGATTTTATCCGCCTTTAAAACAGAAAGTGAAGTAATGCAAATCCCGCCCACTCTTTGGCCCGACAAATTTACATTAGAAAATTTCGTTAATTTATTTGAAAATATGAATTTTGCGCTATACCTCAAAAACACGATTATTATTGTTCTCTGCTCCTTCATCGGCTTGTTTTTGAATGCGATGGCAGGCTATGGATTTGCAAAGTTTCAATTTAAAGGAAAAGAAAAATTGTTTTATCTAGTACTAGCGACCATGATGATTCCCGGACAAGTAACAATGATCCCCGTGTATTTAATTTTGAACGAAATGCACTTAACAAATACAATGGTAGGGATTGTTTTGCCTGGTCTTGTCGGGGCGTTTGGCATCTTTCTGTTCCGACAGTTCATGTCAACGATTCCAGATGAATTACTGGAAGCAGCTCGGTTAGATGGAGCAAGCGAATTCCGGGTTTTCATGCAGATTGTTTTGCCAATTTGTAAACCGATTCTTGCGGTGCAAGGGATTTTAACATTCATCGCGGGATGGAACAGCTTCCTTTGGCCATTAATTATCGCAAATGACGAGAATCTTTACACATTATCAGTCGCTTTGTCCTTATTGAAAGGGCAATATGGCGGTAACTTTGCTTTACAAATGGCTGGATCGACTTTTATGGTTGTTCCGATTATCGTTATTTTCATGTTCTTCCAAAAATATATTATTGAAAGTTATACAATTTCTGGTATGAAATAAAAACATAAGCAATTTCCCCCATCCAGGCATGAAAATAACTATTTCCTTTTCACGATGATATGAACACAAACAGTTTCTTAATGGTGAATCTATTGCCTGCTTGCCAATTTCATTTCAAAAAGAGGTCATGAAATAGAAGTTTGGTATTATGCTAAGAAAATAGACACAAAAAATAGAGATGTTTCTACTGCGCTTCTCTTGCCTTGCAAGAGAATGAAGGGGTTGACACCTTCATTCTCTTACAAGGAAGTCAATGGCTGATACATCTTTTCGTACATCATTGATGGATATCGATTATTGGAATGGACTCGCTTATAGTGGCAAAAGCCTCGATATACTCGAATACACTCGCTCTTGCCCCCTTGTTTTCTTTATCAAATTATTTTCCTTACATTGGCCACTCCCTCCATGTCATTTGTTTTATGATCACGTCTCTTTTGGTGTGCCCAGTTTTTAAACTAACATCATAACGATCATTTCTAGATACTCTCCCATTTACAACTATAAAATTCAAAATGGGCGAAAGAATGGTTGTTCATCCGAAACATTTTCTCTACGTTTGTCATTTAATACAGTAGTACGAAAACAAAAAATTTGAAAGGATGATATATATTATGGCTTGCTTATGTAATGGAGGCTTATTTCCACAATTGTTTTTTACACAAACAGCAACCCCTCAAACACTCACAGCTGCTACTAATCCAAATATTGTGCTTACTCTCGGGCCAATCGCTACCCTTAGCGGAGATGAGGTAAAATTAGATTCCATGGTTGAATTAGCAATTACATCCGCTAACGCAGGAACAACTAACGTAACAGGTTCAACTTATATTCTACAGCGGTCTACAAATGGAGGAGCATTCGTGGATTTGGCTCAGCTCGATATAGACACTCAAATAACTGGTGCTGCTACGGTTACTGAATATCCAAACCTTACTTGGGTAGACGTACCAGGTGTTGGAACACACATTTATCGTGTCGTTATAAACGTTGCAACTATAGCTGGTATTACTTATACTGCAGAAACTCGCGCATTAAATGCTCTCGTCGTTCGAGAAGCATAAATGAACAATGGCTGACTCAAACAGGCAGAATAGACATTGAGTCAGCCTTCCTTATCTAATGGAAAACAAGCCATTTTCCATGCACTAACGTTGTGTCCATTGATTAAGTTCTCGCCATTCTTAGCAAATCCATCTCATTTCTCTCATCTTCATTTTTTTATGAACATTTCCATTTTCTTTGAAATCATTTTCATCACACATGAATGACAATATTGTTTAAAGCCCGAACCCCACTTGGAAGTTGTTTGCAATAAAAAAACCCTTCCACCTTATAAGTCGTTTGTTCTTCTCTGATATCAAACTTTAGCTGGAAATTGGAAAAAGATAATTTCTGTCCAGCCTCGATTTTTGAAATGTGGACAGGCTTTAGCCAGAACTCCCCTTTTTCCTCTACGATTTTATCCGCATTTTCATCAATATATTGCCATGGTTCCATCACCAATGGATTCAAACGGCGATCATATTGGACATCCTCTCCAAGCTTAGCGGACAATATAGCACGTTCTTTTGGCATCACTTTCAGACATATGAAAGGATTTTCAAGAGGAACCGAACCGGTATTGTGAATAACAAAGTTTCCGACGACCGTTCCCTTCTGCTCTGCCGTTTTCGGCAATAATAACGAATACGTAAAATAGGAAATAACACTTATAGGATGAATACCTTTCCCCTGTTCTTTTGCTTTCTTTATTTCGTTCAAAGTCTGCTTGACTGCCTGAATGTCCCGTTCCAGTGCGCGAACTTTTTTTTCCACGTCCAAAAGCAGATCGCTCATTTTCTACCTCCTTGCGAAATAAAGACTTCTTTCATGTTATATGTATGAAAAAAAGAGGAGAAAATCCCCTCTTTTTCCAAATGAAGAGGAGTTCAGAACTCTCCTCTCCTCTTTTATGCAATCATCCGTTGAGAGTTGGAAAGATAGCTGGACATTGCGGTGGAAATACATCGACTGGACATTCGTCCTCGCAAATAATTTCTGGACGAGGTTGGCAAAATCTCGCCGCAACTTCTAAAATCACTTCAAATGTGACGACAATACTTTGACAAATTCTTACAAAAATGGATGCAGTAATGGTATCTCCAGTTTGTGTAAATGCCCCCACCCGGCAAATGTTGAAATCATTTTGTGGAGAATTACAACATACTGTTGTGCCTTCTGGTGCGCAAAGAATCACTTCTTCACTTACTGTGATCAGTGCTGGATTGCTTAATACAGTCACTGTTGCGCCAGCTGCATTTGTTCCAATCGCTTCTAAAACAACTTGAATGGTTTTGTTTAATGTAACAGCTTGCAGTGTAACGGGTTCATCTCCTACCACACATTCGATATCACGGCGTGGACCGTCTTCAGCACATTCTAAAAGAGTTACTAAACAATTCACTTGCGAAATTGTGATACCAGTAAGAGAACCAGCAGGGAAAGTAAATGTGATATCTCGTGCGAGCGACACAACATGCGTTGTCCAGTCGTATACTTTACAAACTTGAATACACTCAGGACTAAATTCTTGGGCAAACTCCTCTAAATTAATCGGCATCGAGCAACCTTCCTTTCATTATTTTTTCAGGCTACTCTATAGTATGTAATTTACCATCATGAGTGACAGTATCAATGCCCAATTTTCCCAGCATATGCAAATGGTTTTCTATGTCAACCTTTATTAGGATCTTGCATACAATTGTAAAGAAATGGGCATTTTCCATGTGAAAAATCACCAATAAGGTGGTGAGGTCGTGAACGAAGAGCATAAAAGCATCCAATTGGAACAAAAAATTATCCACCTTAAATCAGAAGTGGAAAAATACAAAACCATGCTTGCTTCGTTTCAATCCGATCAACAATGGAACCATCTCCAAGAACAAATCGAACAGTTAACAACCGAAAACGCTCAGCTTAAAGAGAAATGCCATGATTATGAGGAAACGATTTCCACTCAAAATCATGAGATGGACCGCTTAGCAACAGAGTTAGAGGAAACAAAAAAAGAAAATCGCTTATTGCATGATGAGATTAAAGAATTAAAAAATGAAAATTTTGTTTTTCAACAAAAAGTGGAAGCAGATGAAGAAAAAATCCAATCCTTATTGAGTGACTTATCTAACTATAAACAAAGAATGGAACAGTTAACACCCGAAAACGCCCAGCTTAAAGAGAAATGCCATGATTATGAAGAAACGATTTCCACTCAAAATCATCAAATTGACCGATTATCCACAGAGTTAGAGGAAACAAAAAAAGAAAATCGCTTATTGCATGACGAGATTCAAGAATTAAGAAATGAAAATCTCGTTCTTCAGAAAAAAGTGGAGGCAAATGAAGAAAAAATCCAATCCTTATTGAGTGACTTATCTAACTATAAACAAAGAATGGACCAGTTAACAACCGAAAACGCCCAACTTAAAGAGAAATGCCATAATTATGAAGAAACGATTTCCACTCAAAATCATCAGATTGACCGCTTATCAACAGAGTTAGAGGAAACAAAAAAAGAAAATCGCTTATTGCATGAAGAAATTCAAGAATTAAGAAATGAAAATTTTGTTTTTCAACAAAAAGTGGAAGCAGATGAAGAAAAAATCCAATCCTTATTAAATGACTTATCTAACTATAAACAAAGGCAAGCTGAACTGGAAAAAGAAAAAGAGATCTTGAAGGAAAAAACACAGTCATTGGAGAGAGAACTCTCTTCCCACCGCGCTCTTATGAATGAGTATCTTTCTTTTAAATCAAAATTAGAATCATTCACATCTTGGGTAGAAAGGATCAAGACTATGGAAAAAAATTATGATTTTTTGAAAGAAAACATCGATAAGGTTTTAAAAGACTTTGAAGAGTTCAAAGACGCTTTATTTACACAAAAACAGGAAACAGAAGATTTAAAAGAAGAAGTCCGCATCTTAACCCAAAAATTTCATGCAATCGAAGAAATGTTATCACAGTTAGACAAGGATAAACAAAAAGATATGGTAGTTTTACAAAAACATATTTTACATCAACATGTCGAAATTGAAACTCTTCTTGAAAAAACCTCTCATTTTGCGAAAGAGATAGAGAAAATATCAAAGCAGCTGTCAGAGTTAACGGAAAGAATGGGACAGAAAAGCAAAGATTCTCAAAACCCGGAAATGAACGAAATGAAACAAATGTTGTCACAATTAGTACAACTGTTAACGACTCAACAAGAAACTCCTCATGTAGAAGAGAAACCAAAAGAAATAACTCCTTCGCCAAAAAGTCCCGTTATAAAAAAAAATACAGAAAACACAATACCACCTGTCAATAGCTTTCTAAAATTACAGGAGTTCATTGATGAAACAACGCAACCGATCATTGTATCCCCAGTTAAAAAGAAAGGGCAAAATCAAATGAATCCAACAACGTCCAATGTATATCCTCAGAAATCCATCCAGATTAAAAATGTACGAATTGAAACCCAACCTTTCCAAAACACTCGCCAACCATTTCGACATAAGCAGTCGGGAGAGGATGATGACAAATCACCCAATCTAGTAACACCAACACTATTATGTACAAACACTCGAGATAATCATTCAGACATCGAGATCCTCGATATACCTGAATCAACTAGCGAACTGAGGGCTGCAACAGAGGAAGAACCAATAACATCAGAGCATATAGAGGAAGAGGTATCTGAGCAATTGGCAGCACATCCGGTTATGTCCAAACAAACTGAAGAGGAAGCTCATTGCGATACGGTTACCATCGTATCTGAAGATCACACAGCTGTTCAAGAAGAAGAAAATGAAATCATTGACGACCGTGAAATTCTCGAAGAGATGAAATCCGAAAATCAAGAAACAGAAGATAAGCATTTAAATGAAAAGGACGAAACAAACGTCTTATCTCCAGCAGAGAGTGCCGCTGCTTCCATAATGGCGGAGAATGTACAAGAAACATTGGAGATAGAAATAAATGATTTCTCTAACGAAGAAATTCAAGCAACAACTCCAAATCCGCCAGCAGAACTATCCTTTCATGACGAACCGGCAAAAACATCTTCCGAAACACAGGATATGGTCCTAAGAAATGAAACAACCTTTCTTAAAGCGGAAGATGAATCGATTGAAGAAGATTTGGAAAACAAAAAACGGGGGTTTTTCTCTCTATTAAAAAAAGCAAAAATATTCAAATGAAAAGAAGACGGAGGGGATTATCTCCCTCCTCTATTTGCATTCTAAAACTTGTTTGTTGCTTTGTTTCTTTCATTCACTAGAAAAAGAAATAGAATCGGCAATATGATGATTGCGCCTATACTACTCCACAAGATATCCGTGCCGCTTATCACTTGTTCTTTTAGCAAACGATAGTAGGTATAAGAAGAATAAGGGAATACTAGAAGAATGGAAGTGATCACACCCGGAGTGTATTTTTTCAAATAAAGGGCTTGCCCTACATGTGTGAATACATGGGCGAAAAAGATAGCCAATAACATCAAAAATATATAGTAAAAAGAGAAAACGACGGCTAGAACTGTTGCTATCGTAATGGTAAGGAAAATCCAAAATACATCTCCCGCAAATTGAACAGTTGTCATCTGAAAACTGCTATAGAAATACTTGCGGGCTGATTTAGGTAAAAGCGCAAAAACTTGTTCTTTGTTATGTTTCACCCATTTCTCCACGGTAAGAATCTCTTCGAAATCATGAAACATAAACAAAATGGGAAACAACCATAGAACACTGATTAGATGAAGTCGAGAATCTAACCATTCTAATATCACTTCAATCACCACTTTTCGAATGATTTAAGATCCCGTTCAAAAACATCTGTGCTACTTGCTCCCCCAGTTCTTTTTCCGTTTTTTCTCCTGTCAATAAATACCGATTCACCAGTCGCTCTGTAACAGCAACAATGGCCTCTGCTGCCACCCATGTGTCTATTTCTTCTTTTACAATTCCGAATCGCTGGTTATTGGACATGTTATTTGCTATTTGCTCGACAATCTTTTTGCGAATTTGATCGCTTTCTGTTGCATGTTGAAGAGCAATTCTTGTCAAATTTGGGTTCTTTCCTAGCACAGTAAACAATTGGATAAACATGTTGGTTACATAACTTTTTATATCATTTGGAAAAAATTCAACAGCCTTTTTCCCAGCATCACTTAGGTCAATTAACTGCTGGTCAAAATCCTGAATCATTTGTTGAAAGATATCTTCTTTACTTTTGAAATAAAGATAAAAAGCTGCTTGCGTTAAACCCGCGTTTGCAACGATTTCGCTTATTTTGGTACTTTGAAACCCCTTTTTCGCAAAAAGCTCTTCTGCCGCTTGAAGCAACTTTCTCTTACTCTCTTCCCCTTTGGTTCTAGACACTATTCTTCCCCCTTTTTATATAACTAACTAATTAGTTAGTTATAAATATACAGGAAATTTGTTTGGTTGTAAATAGGTTTTCGTCGTTTTTTTGATTCATTCGTATTTGCAATGGATACATACAACGTGGGACACGGTCCTATGTTAATTAATCCTGTCGAGACAATGAGCAGGGCAATAAACGATGCAGAAAAATCACTAGAAAGAAGGGAGAATTAATGAGGCAAGGCCTTGATAAAATGTCCGTTCTCAAAGCAGCGGCGGAGCTTGCTGATCAAGAAGGGTTTGAACAGGTGTCTCTCGCTTCTTTAGCTAAAAAATTACAGATCCGTACTCCTTCGTTGTATAACCATGTGCAAGGATTGCCAGGTTTGAGAAAAGAACTAGCTTGTTTTGCGCTTCGCAAACTAAAGGAAGAACTGGCAGAAGCGGCTATCGGTAAATCCGGTGATGAGGCTTTGTGTATTCCATTGGAGTTGCCTATGTTTCATTTGTTCGGCGACATCCCGGACTTTACGAAGCAACCATGGGAGCTCCCGATCCTTTGGACGTAGACATTCAAGCAGCCGGAAACGAAATTGTTGCTCTCTTGTTGCGTGTTTTAGAACCATACAGACTTGATCGCGAAAATGCCCTCCATACTGTGCGCGGCCTTCGCAGTATTGTACATGGATTCGCTTCCCTAGAGTTAAAGAAAGGATTCAATATAAATCTAGACACAGATGAAACTTTGAAACATATTTTGAGCACGTACTTAACTGGACTACGTACAAAATTTAACTAAAAGATGGCTTTATGGGGAATTATGTAATAAAGGTAAGCAACATATTAGAATATCTAATATACGCTTACCTTTTTGTTTTCATCGTTTTATTAATTTAGGGCTTTATAAGAATAGCTCTTTTTTCTATTTTACAATACAGACTTCTACCAGATCCTACTGTTTATTATTAAGATTGGTTGTTTCATACACTAGCAATGACGCGTCATCGTCATCTGGCACAGCGTAAAGTCGCAGCTCTTGACCAGCATTCTCCAGGAACACCGGGTTACGAGTAATGACATGTCCTTGTGGAGAAAACTCCATTAATGGCACTTCATGAATCGTATTCAGCCTTTTCATATCAAGCAAGGCTAATCCACCTAACTCGTAAGGTTTAGAATAGTCAGTTGCAGGATTTGGGAGTTCAGAAATACCGCTGCAAATCATTTTGCCTTTGCCCACACCTTCACAATCTTGGTAATCGATAAAATGACTGGAGTTTTCTTTTACACGCAGTTGTTGACCTTTTTCATTCCACTCATAGAATTTACGCGAACCCCAGCTCACTCCTATAAGTTTTCCACTTTGGGCGTCACGAACTATTCCGCCGATATGGTCATTGACCCGGAATGCTTCTTCCACTTTCATGGTCTCATAATTTACTTTGTAGACAATAGAGTGGCTGTTGGGACGATATTCTGCCACAGGAACCCAGATGGATTTGCCATCGAATGCAATGCCGCCTGGATGATAGATGATACCTTCACCCAGTTGGATGTCTTTCAACAGTTCACCTTGTTTGTTAAAGACAAACAAGTGACCGATCCCTTTTCCAGGGGTACGATCATAGCCATCTTGAGGCTGGTCATACTTTACCGGTTTTTCGATGATTTCCACAGAGGACATATAATAGAGGTCTCCGATTCGAGTCATTCCTTGCGGGTGATACGCATTAAATTGTAGGTGAATCTTTTCTTTTTGCTGCCACTTCGTGTTACGGGAAAGCTGTTGGAACTGATCATGTAGTTTTTGCTCTTTTGTACTGGTAATGTGCGATTGAGGCATTGCTAGAGCTGTGGATGCGACACCAATTAAAAGTGTTGCGGTAACGGTAAATACTGTTTTTCGCACGATGATCCTCCTATTCAGTATAAAAATTTTCCCTTCTTCAGTTTCATTTTATTTTTTCCCGGAACATGCAAAAAGCCTTTTCCCGTAACTTTTACAGAAAATTTAAATGAAGTTTACATCGTAAAGAAAAATACATTTTAGGGAATTTTCCTTTCATATTATGAATGAATTTTCATCATTCCTCAAAAACTGTCAACAACGTTTTAAAATTGGCTCTTACGCAATCTTGGTGATAGGGAATGACTAATTGAGAAAGTTAGTGTGCAAATTAGAATTTTTAAGCTTCTCATTCTCCGTTATCTTGACCTTTCACCAAAAGAACGTAAGATCCATTTTATCACCGTTGATTACATTGGAGTAACGGACGAAACGGGTAAATCGTAGAACACTGAAAAAAGATGAAAAAATCAAATGGTATTAGATTACAACTTTGCTCCCTCTCCCCCTACAATCAACTCTTCTATAAGCGATTACTAAAAGGACATTGTCTTAAAATAAAAAGAACCCAATCAAACTAGATTGAATTCTCTTTATTAGGAAACTTCATTTCCCCCGCTTTCCTCGACTGAATGCTGCCAACTCAGGAAAAAATACAGTGCATTTATCATCATTTCTGGATGTTTCTGTTTTACTTGTTTTTTTGCAATGATTCTCCGTTACTTTCTAGTTGTTGGATTTGAGTCATGACTTCTTCTGAAGTCATATCGACTTCCTTACACTCTTATTAGGTTAGCTCTATTCTTCTCTTTGAGATAAATATCAAACCTAGAGTGTCACAGGAAAAAAAGTTTTGATGCAAAGATATGAATGGAAGCATTCTTAGCTTTTTAGCTACAATATATATAGTTTGATTATGTATATAAACGCACTGTAAGTTGTTATGACTTACTAGCCTTGGATGTTAATTTTGATTTTTGCACCACAACTGTTATACCAACGTTTTATAGTTAGATACAGGTGCTTTTACAGGTTTAGGATTCCAATTTTTTAACCTGTTTTTCAAGTAATCTTTTAAGAAGTCACGTTTCTTTTTTCGCCTTTTATCACGTTTTTTCATGGAAAGTCATCACCCTTAAATCACCAAACAGAATCGATTTACCTTTTTTTAAGGGAAAATCGATTTTAAGCTTCTTGACTTATTTGAGTATGATATGAATAGTACTGTTTACAGAATGTAATAGCTGCCTGAGCATTCTTTATTTTACACTTTCTGCATAAATCAGCTAGCATCAATAGTTGATAAGTCACGAGTTGTTGGTTATTCGTGGCAAGAACGTAATAAATGATAGTGTTTATGACGGGTTGTGGTATATTCATTTCGCTCAACTTACGGAAAATATCTGAATGAGAACGAAGGGATGGAATGTATTCCTGGGCTTCTTTCAAAACTTCATCTGTTGTATGCTCTTCCAAATAACGGGCTAATTTTCTCTCCTTTTCATCAAGAAGGCTGGTATCATAATTCATTTCCTTTTCTCCTTCCTAGCTACCGTTTCTAATCTATCTAGTCGGTCCTGAGCATGTTCTAAAAAACCATTTTTTCCCTTGCTTCTGGTACCTTTATTTAAATAATAGGTCAAAGGCGATTGTAATCAGCCACGTAACGGCAAGAGCACCCGGGAGATACATACCTAGATAGAGTAAACTTTCCATCATGCTCCCTCTCCATCTTATGTTGTCTACATTTTCCTTTTCTTGCAGTGATATTTATCACTGCAAGAAAAGGATTTTTTATGAACAAAGGTTGATACAATCCTTTACTGCACTGAATGTTGGACTTTGTTGACCAAAAATGTCGTTCCATCAACGAAAAGAAGTAAAAGAATAGAATGATCACAGCAGATCATCAATAATAAACTGGTAAGTAGGTAATATTTTCCTTTTTCCTATAGTCAGCCAGATCCAAGCCTGACCCTATTTTTTATAGAGAAAATAAGGTTATGTTAAAAACAACTGGTAAAATGGAATATTATCATAGGGTTCTGATCGAGCTTTATTAATTCTATGGTGACAGATCCAAAATCATTTGTTAGTGGATTCTTCAGAATCTGTTTTTCCATCTGTAGGCTCTTCTGAATTCGTATCACCATTTGTAGGCTTCTCTTCTGGAGTCACTTCCTTACTAGCAGGTTCTTTTGTGTTTATCTCTGCGTTAGTTGGCTTTTCTTGAGGATTCATGTTTTCTTTCGTGTCTTGACCATTGTTGCAGGCCGCAACAAGCATCAGGGCAAGTACAGGAGTCGATAGTTTCCAAAGTGTTTTAAATACCATTTCTATTCCTCCTAATTATTTTTTTAAGTCATCCTCCTAGGCATTTTAATTACAGGGGACTTTCAACTCCTTTCTTTCCATCTAAAGTCATTATATAATAGCTTTTCTCAAAAATTTGCTGATAAACCCAATATTTACCTATTTTTAAAAGTACTATTAACTTACCGTAATAAAAGAAAAAAACTTTCCAATTATTACCTTATGTCTAAGGTAATAGCTGCACCTGTTGTGTTTTCGGTTTTTACATAACTGCTGACAACCTCCGATTTGATACAGAACCTTCATTAATTTATATACATCATCATATAATGTAAATTTTGTTAAAATTTTATTAAAACATAGAAACCTCTTTTCAGATGAACATTCCGATACTCGGCCATTTTTAAATATAAAATTACAAAAATTTACAATATATAAACATAAAATTCATAATACTCAAATAATATTACGGTTTAATGAAAGTAGATCTTTTATTAAAGGAGGATTTGTGGTGAAAAAACGATTTTTTTCTCTAGCTTTACCTGTCATTGCTACTCTTAGTGCGTTTTGGGGGCTTTTCCCGCACACTTCATCTGCTGCTACTTACACCGCTACCATTGATCATGTAGTAGATGGCGATACGGTTTATCTCAAAGAAACCATCCAAGGGACAAACAAGGTAAGAATGCTTTCCATCGATACTCCTGAAACCAACTATCAAGGACAATCTCAAGAACCTTGGGGAACAGCAGCAAAAAACTATCTTCAACAACTCCTTCCATCTGGAACCCGTGTAACAATTGAGACGGATGTAGAGGAAACAGATGCTTATGGTCGCTTACTCGCTCATATTTATAAAGGCTCATTAGATGTCAATAAAGAGATGGTTCGTCAGGGGCATGCCGTGACTTACTATATCTGGCCAAATATGCTTCATTTCGAAGAGTATCAACAAGCTTATCTGGAAGCAAAACAGAACGGTCGGGGAATGTGGAATCCATCCAATCCTATTCCGGAACTTCCTTTTGAGTTTCGTGACCGTGTCTCTGGACAATCTCAAGACAAGTATGTAGGGGATTTCTTCACAAAAAAGTATGTTGTACCAAGCGACTATAAACAAATCCCGATTGAAAAGCGTGTGTTTTTCTTTACGGAATCGGATGCTCTTTCTGCTGGGTATACAAAAGAAGGTTCGTCAATTTCTAGCGACCTTGTGATTAATGAGGTTCTACCTGCATCCGGAACAAACTATCCGAAAGAGTTTGTAGAAATCTACAACCCAACAGATTCTCCCATTGATTTATCTGGCTATATCATTGACGATATTGTCAATGGCGGTTCTTCTCCTTATACCATTCCAAATGGAACGACCATCCCTGCAAAAGGATACTTTGTATGGGAAACAAGTGCCTATTACAATAACTCTGGAGACGATGTAACTTTAAAATCTCCGGATGGGACAATCATTGATCAGTATCACTACTCTTCCTCCATTGCAGATAAATCTTGGGTACGGATGCCAGACGGGGGAAGCTGGTCTACTATGATGGATTCAACACCGACCAAGGGAGCTTCTAACAACTAATTTTTGATAAGCAACAAACACGTGATTTACTCATTTAGTAAACTGCATCGAATATATAAATTCAACCGAAAGCAACAGGCGATCATGTTGTATGATAAAAGTTCGGATCCATTCAAATCCGAACTTTCTATTTTCTATAAGTGATCGATATGCCTCATTTAATTTGTTTACGGCATTTCTTGATGTGTTATGGCCGGATGAAAACTTCTGTTCCGTTTGGCACCATCGAAGCTAATTCCAGTACGTCTTTGTTGTGCATTCGGATGCATCCTTTTGATACGTATTTTCCGATGGAAGATGGATCATTTGTGCCGTGAATGCCATAATGAATTTTTGATAAACTTAACCACATAGCACCAAACGGTCCGCCAGGATTTGGTTGACGATTGACAATGACAAAGTCGCCAACAGGTGTTGCGGTCACCATTTTTCCAACACCAATTGGATACGTACGAACGATGTTTCCCTTATTTTTTAATGTTAACTGCCGACGGCCGACAGAAATATGGATTGTATATGGAATAGAGCCTTTTGCAGGAAGATGAGGAATAATAATCGCCTGGCCGGGAACGAGGATAGAAGATATGGTTAAACGATTGGCTCTTAACAACGCTTGCACGGAGATGCGATAATCCATCGCAATGGAAAAGATGGTTTCTCCTTGTTTGACAATATGTTTGTACATCGGGCTTCCCTCCTCTTTTCGGCTTTTGGAAGCAGAAACAGCGGTTTAGTAAAGCGTATGATATAATAAAACAAAATTGACAATAATTTTTTAAACAAAGCAAAGGATGAAATAAATTGAAGGAGAAGTACGGTAGAACTAAAGGCGCGTTTTGATGAAGAAAATGACAACGTAAAAGCGCGGGAACAAGACGAGCATGGCAATTATCATTTTGTGGAGCGCCGTGAGGGAGAAGAAGAAATCGGCAGTCAATTAGTGCTATTCAGCATGGCCTATACAGAGAAGATGAGGAATAAAGAAGCCCAAAGCAAGTATGGGCTTCTTTTTCTTTGGCAAACAGAGGGGATCATGATGAAACCATCTTGGAGTATAAAATTTCGTCAAGCATGCAATGGAGTGGTCCCCATTAACTGAAACCAGCTAGAGATTTCGCATATTCGAAGGGAGCGGTCACTACTTTTAAATACATTTCCCTATCTTTGATCGAATAGAGAGGCAATTGGTGGTCATACAGCGGATGGATTTCTATTAACCACACTTTTAAGTTTTCATCTATGATCAGATCAATGGCCAAATCCGCATAATTCCCTCCACATTTATCAAGGGTTTTGCAAGCTGAGACGCAAAGATCAATCATTTCCTGTTCTTTTAAAAATACTTCCCTTTCGTTCATTTGAAAAACTTTCCTCAATGCTTCCTTTCCAGTTAAAAAGATTCCTGACCGGTCAAAGTTGGCGGTAATTTCAGTTTTGTCCCCCAAACGGGCAATGATGCCCGAACAGTTCCAATGTTTGGAACTATTTTTTTGCAGAATGACTCGGAAATCAAGGCGGTGTTCTCCATAGCTCTTGGTTGAAACTGCCTGTTGTATAAGATAGTCCTCATGCGTTATTAAGCCATTCAGAAATTCCGTTGCTTCTTCTTTGGAATGAAAACATATTTCTCCTGCAGATTCGTCAGCGAAACGATATCCGCCCCATGTTTGATCCACTTTGAAAAGTCTCTTTTCATTGCTTATTTCTATCGGTTTTAAATAGACAGATCCATATAAGGATAACATATGATCCAAGCTTTGAATGTTTTTCAACTGTTGGGTATATGGCAAGTGTTCGCGCAAATAAGGATATGGGGAGAGCCATTGCCATAATTCCCATTTATCAAATAAATAGGAATTGAACATATTTTCTCCAATTTTAGAAACAATTTGATCATACACTAGCTTTTTTACATCTATTTTTCGGTAGATGACGTCCGGATACGGAAAGAAACCATACTTCCATGGAGTTTCATCTTTTTTCACAGCCGGGTCGTAGTAATAACCTTCAACAGTTTGGGTGGATGAATGGACTCTATTGGCTGCACAAATATAAATAAGTCCTCGTATGTCTGAGTAGCTGCTTAAGTAGTCCTTATACGCATTTAATGACTCAGGCGTGATATCCCGTTCTTCCTTGAAGGCCATAAAGGCAATCACCGGGCCGAGATGCAGTTTTCTTCCTTTCATTTCTATTTCATATGGAAGGTGTTCCGGCAATTGGAAAGGCAGTTTTATTGCGCTTGATAAGCCAATCGTATTTTCAGGTATGCCGCTATGAATCTCCACTTCGACTTCCCGTCTCCATATGCCAACTTGTAAGATCATCCGCCGAGGTATAACTTCCCTTTCTTCTATGATGGATTCGGGAAGAAAAATCATGTTGTCTTTTTTCTCTGGAATCCATTTCATATACCGCTTCATGTTAACTCCTCCGGAAACCCCGCAAGTCTCTTGGCATAAAGCATATTCATCAGCTTTATTCGATAAAACAGCGGACGATCATTGATATCAAGAGCAAACAATGGACTAGGGTTTAGATTGTTCATTTCAATGATCCACATCCTTCTCTGGTTGTCTATGCCGATATCAACGCCTAAATTTCCGCAATGCACCCCACATTGTTCAATCCTTTGTGCAGCTTCATGTACGATACGCGATATTTCTTTCCGCCACTTAAAGACCTCTTCGGGGGAAAGACCAAATATTTTTTGCAGCGTAATTTCTCCAACTTCGGCAGTGCCGCCCGCTAAAATATTTGTCACAATGCTGCCTTGCTGTCCATATTTGGCCACCATGCACATATCATTCCACACACCTGTCTGGTCTTTTACCATCACGATGCGAAAATCGATTTTCTTTCCTTCGAACGATATCAGGTCAAGAGCTTGCTGCAAAATATACTTTTTCCCCTTGAATTGGCTTTTGAAGAAATCAGCCAGGCTAAAGAGATTGGAAAAAGTCATCTCATAAGGGGTGCCATCTTGATGATACTGCAATTTCAGGCCATGTTCCTCGCTTTTGGAAACCTTGAAAATTCTCTCACCCATGCTGCCATGAAGCGGTTTTACATAAATTTGTCGGTGAAGGTTCAAAAAGGCTTCAAGATCCTCTGGCTTTTTGTAGAGAATCGTCTCAGGCAAATACTGCTTTAAGTGAGATGCTTGACTTAACCATTTATACATTTCCCACTTATTAAATACATAACTGTTAAATAGCCGGTTGCCGAAAATCGTTTGAAAATGATTTCTCCAGCTTTTGTTAAGATAAATCGTTTTAAACACGGCGGCTGGATACGAATAAACGCCTTGTTCCCATTCTTTCGTGTCCGGGTTAAACATATATCCTTCTATTGTATATTTGAAAGGATCCATGCCTTCCAGTGAAAAAGCAACAATCGCTCCGCCAATGCGGTCATAATCGTATAAGTAGTTGGATAAATATTGCACGGTATCGTCCAAAATGCTCTTCTTTGATGCGGTCAGAATACCTATATAAGGCCCGATCAGAATTTCATTTCCCTCCCGCCGGATTTCGTAACGGCCACTGAGAGGAATCCTTAAGGACTCAATCATTCCAATCGATAATTTCATTTCGTTTTCGCTTAACTTAGAAGATATTTTCAGTTTAATTTCTAACGCTTGGATGCCAAAACGAAGAAACCATTTTTTCGAAGCGGAAATATTTTTTTGTTTCGCAGTGTTCGGGTGGATCGTCAAGCAGTCTTGAGCCTGCAGGTCCGGAATGATTTTATATTTCGGATTCATCGCTATCCTCCCAGCCAAAACCGGCAATAGAAGCTGAATAAAGAATAGGTTCGTAACATATCCGTCGGTAGATGCGATCATCCAATGTTTTAAATCCTTTAAAGGTTGGACGAACATTAGCTTCTATAAACCAGTAATGTTTTTGTTGATCAAGAGCAAGATCCAATCCAAATTCAGCAAAATGGAATCCTGTTTTATCCATCATTTTGCAAAACTCCATCGAAATGGAGAGAATATCTTTTCTCACTTGAGTAGGATCCACTTCGGAACCAAAGGCTAATGTTAACGCTTCACTCAAGTCAAGCGCTCTACCTCCATTGGAAATGTTCGTAATCATCTTCCCCGTCCCTGCAAGTCTGCACTCTATTCCATTACAAACCCACTGCTTCCATCTGTTTTTTTGCATCACTACTCTTATATCCCAGGGACTGCCGTCGATTCGCGCTAAATCCAAAAAAGGCTGAATGATATAATCGCGTTTCAAATATTTTCCTTCGTGCAAATAATCCTCCAATTGTGATGCGGGAATCGTAAAGTTGGTAAACTGTCGATAATCATGAACTTCCAGTGTTCCGTCAGGCTTGGATGTGATAATCGATATCCCTCTGCCTCTAGAAAGCTTATTAGGTTTCAGAATGACTTTTGAATATTTATGGAGGAATGCTAATAAGCTGTCAACACTTAATAATGCCGTTTCTGGCAAATATGGATTCAGCCGATCATTTTCCTTTAACTGAGTATACAACTGCCATTTATCAAACCTTACAGCATTAAATACTTCCCAACTGGAAACGTCGCTGCATTCGTTAACGAAATTATTCCTGGAATTAAATCCTCTTCGATAAACGACTGACGGCAGAGGCAATTTGCCATATACCCACCTTTTGTTCTCGTAGTTGAAGTATAGGCCATAAATACATTTTTCTCGCCAACTTATGGAGCAGTGCCTGAACGCGATGAAAAGACCCCCTACTTTTTCATAAACCCCCATAGCATCCGTTAATTCCTTCAATCTGCGATGGTGATAATAATAATGCTGGTCACCAAGCAGAAAACCAATAACTGGACCTATATAAATTGTTGTGTCGGTATAGCGTATCTGATAAGTGACAGATTTCTGAATCAAAAGCTGGTCAAATACATTTTGGGAAAGCCGGATCAGAGCAGGATCATGAAAATGATCTCCCGAACATTCATCAATGGAGGATGAAGCTTGTACTGTGATGGGGATTTCGTTTTGACCAAATATCAGTTTGGTCTGAGTTTTCAATTTGTCTGCCAGATTTTTTGAAACATATATCGTATTTACTGAATCTTCAATCTCCCCCGTGTCCTCTCTCTCCACTTTGATCCACTTCATTTTGTTGCCCCCCTTTCCGTTACATGGTTATGCATAAGAAATAACAGATAATGAAAAGCATTATTCAGAAGATTCGATTGTGCCTCCGAATCCATGTGATGATACAAATATGGATCTTGTTCAAAACCAGCAACGTAAATGAGGTAGGGACAACCATTCTCATCAAATATATAATCAAGTGTACAACTCCCCATGAAGGGAATGTAAAAATCTAAAAATCCTCCTATTCGTAAAGAAACATCGGCTAATGTTTCCTCAACATTTTTGTTATGATAAAGATCGCAGAGTATATCGCTTATTTTGGAATGACAGAATGCATTTCTTGAAAATATGCCGTTCTTGGCCGCTATGGTTGTAACGGACCATTCGCCGTTTGCATCCTTTTGAAGATAGATTCTGGCTTCCAAGGGGCCGTTCTCCCATTGAAAGCATTCAATTCCCTTCATTAGAATATGTTTTTTGTTGTTCGTCATCTTTTGGATATAGTTAACGATATCGTTCTTTTCGCATATCTGTCCGTTTTGGCCGATACAAATCATGTAGTTGTCGTTCCGAGTCTTTTTGATGACCACAGCTTTTGGTGGATGGAACGTTTTTTCCGGCAGAAGAAATAGCGTATCGTACTTGTGAAGATACTCTGTTAAAGTAGCGGCATTTAATGTTACTGAGGGCAAGAGAAATTGTTCAGAGCCCGTTAAAGAGGCTAACATTTCGAAAATGATGCCCTGAACAAAACGATTAACAGGATTGATGACCATTATATTTTCCATTTTCCTTAAGTTTCTCATTTTTCCAATTTTATCTTCGGTCGAATGAAGGGCAAAATTATAAATAAGAGGGGGTAATTCGCAAAATCCTTGACTTACCTGATCTCCTTCTATGATCGTGCCGCTAATGGCCTGCTCCTCCAAATCCAGATTTTGTAATGTAAACAAGACGGTTCTTATGTTGTATTCTTCCGATAATTTTCTGAAGTGGTCAATCATTTTTGGAAAAATGTGCTGCTGTTTTTTTGCATTATATATAAAACCAAAGTCAACGGTTTCTGTTTGCACTAGTTTCACCTCTTTACTTCCGATCAGATAACAGCTTTCAATACTCTATCTTATGACTACATCATTTATTGGTGTATAAGTCCAAATAAATCATTTGGCATAAATAAAAAGCATTTAGGTCCAATGATGGACCTTTGCAAGCTGATTCAAGACGGAAGAGCAGAAAAGCGCGAACAGAAGCAGGCTCGATGGAAGAAGTGAAAGGATCTATATAAAAAAGCTTAACCCCCTCTATTGACACCACATGTTTAAGGAGAGCAAAAAGGTTTATTGCTCCTGGGAATTCTGGGTGTTAGGCATAACAATAGGCTTTTGCGGCGGGAGTACATATCGCTCTGGAATAACCGGTCCTCTGTCTTCATGGCCAGGAATCACTTTTCCCGGTGTCCATGAGCCTTCCGGCAGAATTCGTTGAGCATTATAGAAATGCAGTCCATACCAGCGTTTAAAGCCGGTGATAATCCCAATGGCTGTAGGAGCTCCACTTGCTGTGCAGATTACCGCTGGGTTTCCGTCGAGTTGCCCCATGTAAATCCCAACATGGCCGATGTAAAAAGTACCGTCGGGCCGCTGTTTCCACCAAGTGAGTATATCTCCGGGACGAAGGTTTTCTAACCCTTCGAGGCTCCAATACCCATCAACTATTTTCTTATATACACCTTCCACTCTTGTACCGATATTGTCATATTTTTTAGCGACGCCAGTTAATTCAAAACCAAAATCGCCATAGACTAATTTCGTAAACCCCGAACAATCGACAACTCCGTCGGAATGGTATGAGTTATAGCCATGGCCATATACCGTATAGCCATGCTCCATATACCATATCGCGCGTTCTACGATTTGATCGGCCAGGCTTCCCTTGATATGTTTATATGCTTCTCTATACTGAGCCACTCTCACTAATTCCTTTTTGACGTACTCATCATAGTTCTTTTTGTATTTAGCGATCGCTTCTTCTGTTGTCAAAGATACATAGGAAACAGGCATCATTCCCCCCCCCTAAAATTAGGATTCGATGAAAAAAGGATGCTCTTCTTCATTCAAACATTTCATAATTCTTTCTTTATATGTTTTCCATTTGACCTTCTGCAAGGCCTCATCGATGGTAAAATAACCCGCATCTAAAGCATCGTCTCCTCCCGCTAATTCACCGCTTACCGGCGTCCCGAGAAAAAGTACCGTACATCTGCTGTTTTCGACATCTTGAATGATTCCGCAAAATTTGGTCAAACGGACTTCAATGCCTGCCTCTTCCTTGACTTCCCTGATGGCTGCCGCCTTAATGGATTCGCCGTTTTCTACATAACCGCCAGGGAATTCCCATCCTCTTTTCCAGTTCTTAACTAAAAGAATTTTGTTCTCACTATTTACAACAGCTACGGAAGCCGCTAATCTATGTTTTGGAATCGCCATTAATCTCCTTCCTTTCCGTGCAGTAACCTATGCTTATTAGATACTGTTCAAGTAAATTTACAAATAATTCCATGTCCTTATAGGTAATATCCCCGATATTTGCTACCCTGAAAGTATTCTGTCCGTCGAGCTTGCCAGGGTAAATGGTATATCCGTGGCGATAAAAATAATCATGCATCTCCTGAAAATCGTAGCTAGGGATATTCGGTTCCATAATGGCTGTTATGATTCGGGAATGATGTTCTTTCTTGACTAGATGGGTTAAACCCAAGCGAGTAATGCCATTGATCAGCACTTCCCATGATTTGGTATATCTCTCATACCTCTTCTCAATCCCTTCCAGACGTGTCTCAATGATAGCCTGCTTTAGAGCATAAAGTGTCTGCACCGGAGGGGTGAATCGCATCTGCTTCGTTTCTAAAAAATATTTGTACTGTGAATAAAGATGAAGATAAAAATTTCGCGGGCGAAGGTGTTTAGTCATTTCTAAATGATCCTTTTTAGCAACTACAAATGCGACACCGGCCATTCCTTGAAGATTTTTATTGGAGGACGCGGCAAGATAACTAATATTCATGGCTTCCATATCGATCGGGATCGCCCCGAAGGAACTCATGGCATCGACAATCATTTGGATTTGATATTTTTTGCATAGACGTCCAATGGATTCAATATCATTCAGGAGGCCTGTCGTTGTTTCATTATGGACGACGGCCAGATGGGAAATTTTACGTGCAGAGTTTTGAATCATCGCTTCTATCGCAGCAAGGTCCAAAGGTTCGTCTGGTCTGCTTCGATATTCGATATAATTCAACCCATATGCCTCCGCAATCTGGCACATCCTCTTGCCATACGCGCCATTATTGACAATAAGCACAGCCTCCTCACCAATTACCGAGCTCAATATTGCTTCAACGGCTGCGGTGCCCGATCCCCCGAACAAAACAGTGGTGTAATGCTCGGGGTCTGCAACAAATCTTGTGAGTTCATCGGAAATAAATTGCATTACATTGCCGAATTCTTCTTCTCTCGGACAGATATCAGGGACTACTTGCGCGTATTTAACGGTATCGGTCGTTGTCGCAGGCCCTGGATTTAGCAAGATATTTCTTTTTACCGGCGGAACATTCTTTTCTTTCACTTTAATCATCGGATAGATATAACGTTCCGCGCGAAGTAAATGGTGTTCGTTGTCAATTTCGCACCAGGCAAGATCATCCAACTTGTGAACGTATAGATTAACTTGATTGGAAATGCCGACAAGAGCGTGTTCATAATCGAGTTTAAGGTCATCATCAAAGCTCGCTTCCGCAAAGTTGCACATGGCTTGAAAAGTAGGATAGGAGATTTTCGTAATGCCTACTAACTCCGCATAGATATGGTTGAGTTCATTTTCTTTTTTTGCCATATTTCGCAAAAAACGATATTCATCGGTCTCGATAAATACTGCGTCATCCGAACCTGTCAACTCACTCGCCAAAATAACATCCGGCCTTTTATTGTTGATTAATATATCTAACGCTTCTTTTTCATAAATTAAGTCACTCTCAAGAAGAAGAAAGTCATCAGAAATACGATCCTTTAAATTGTAAAGGGTATACATACTGCCTGTTTTTTCATATTCGTCATTACGTACGCATGTAATTTGCGGATATTGCGTAGCCAGACACTCGTAAGCTTCCGCCAAATAGCCTGTTCCAATCACGATCTTTTCGATTCCCATCTCAAGCAATTTGCAAATAGACTGTTCTACAATTGGCTTTTCATCAAGCATTAAGAAGCCTTTAGGCTGATTTTTCGTTCTTTCTCCCAGTCTGGTTCCCATTCCCGCCGCTAAAATGACTGCCGTTTTAATCATTAAGAAACACCTTCAATCTTTCTTTCACTTCATATGGCTTCATTTTCGGCCGCCCGAGACCTTCTTTGGATCCTTTAGCTATTTTCATATATAGAAACGTAAGACTTTTCTCTCTCTTCCAATCTTTGATACACGATTCCAATTCTTCAAGGTTATGAACGTAAATAGATTTCGAGTAGCCGCAAGCTGCCGCAATATCCACGAAATTTACGTTGTGTGATACAGTGCTCTGGCCGCCTGTCGAATCATGTGTGTTATTATCCAATAGAATATGCAGCATATTTTTTGGAGCGTAGTATCCATTTGTAGCCAGGCTTCCCATGCGCATCAGCAAGGCTCCGTCTCCTTCAATAACGACGATATCTTTATCTTTTTTGGCCAGTGCAAGCCCAAGTCCCAGAGAACTGACACAGCCCATGGAACCCACCATGTATAGATTATTCGGAGCATCTTCAATCTCGTAGAGCTCCCGTCCTGTTTTGCCGGTTGTAGCCAACTGAACGGTTTTGTCATCCTTTAATGAGTTGATCAGTTTTAATGCTTCGATTCGGGTTGGAAGTTGATCATCTTTCGTTTTCCCGACCTTTAACACGTTTAAGTTAGATCGTTGTTTTTGATCCTTTAACGGCTCTTTCTCAAACGTATTTTTTTTCACGACAAAAAAGAAGGTTTGGTCCCTTTCGATATATGAATGAGCTCGCACGAGTTGATTTTTTGCCTGCTCAAAGTCAGCAGATAAGTATTCCCATTTAATCTCCATAAGATCCAGCATTTGTGTTGTGATACGTCCCATCAACTCATGCTGCGGTTCATCAGGAATGCCTGGTTCGCCTCGCAGGCTTACAAATCCGAGCACAGGAATCCGGAAAGGATAATTCAGGGAAACCAATGGCGATACGGCATTGGTTAACCCTGAATTTTGCATGAGAACGACCGGCTTCTCGCCTGCCAGATAAGCCCCCGCGGCAATCGCCACCGCTTCACCTTCATTTGTTGCCGCAACGTATTCGCAATCATTAATCGCATAATTGATTAAGTTCTTTAGAAAAGAACACGGTACTCCGCTGAAGAAATGAAAGCCCATCTTTTTTAATTCTTCACCGAACATTTTAGTGTTTATCAAATAAATCACCTGCCTTTTGGAGGTCGCGGATGGTATCGATATCAAGCCATGAACCTTTGATATATTTCACCGCAATAGGGTGGAACGAACTAATGTAATTAAAAAGGTCTGCCATTGTCAGCTGTTTGAAGTCTTCTCTTTTTGATAGTTCTTCTAAAGCTTTTTTTACAATTTTAGAACCGTTTTTTGTCACCTTCCAGAGACCGATAAATTCACCATGGATTTCTTCTTCTTTCAAGTCCCCTGACATTTTGATAAACCGGACAGTGCTGGAGTAAAGTTTCTTAGAATAAGGTGTGTCGGTGGATACGAAGTCTTTATCATGACTGATGGTTTCTACATCAGCGTCAACAATGAGGGTAATGTCGTTCATATCGTTCAGAAGATCGTTGAGGATATAGTTTTTGAAAATAATATCTCCATAGCTGATCACAGTATTCTCTTTAATTTTGTCCTTAGCTAGATATAAGGAGTAAAGTTCTTTCGTTTCCGCAAATAAATCATTGTCAATAACCGAAAAATTCGCTGCGGCAACCTTATCTTTGGCAAAGCCTCTAACCACGCAAATATCTTTGATGCCAACCTTATTAAATTCATCAATTTGCGTCGCTAGTAGGGATTTTCCTCCAACCTCAAGCAGAGTCTTTGGAATCTCTGCAGTAAGCTCATCCATATCGCCTCTGCTCGCCGCCAATATAATGGCATTCACGTTCTTTCCAGAAGCCGGAAGATATCTTTTTTCGGCTTGTTTCAATTCATCTACTCCCTGAAGCCTGAACACTTCGTCTACAGAAACAACGTTAGGCTCTATATTCACAAGGCTTTGTTCTTGACAAATTTGCCGGCTCGTTTCCTGCATCGCCTTGATCGCTGCCCTTAGATTATGATTAGCCCAAATCACGAGGCTAACACCTAATTCTCTAAATTTCTGCGTTGGAACGGAGTAATACTTTGTCGGTACAATCACGACTGGAAGTCTGTTGCCCCATTCTTTCATAAATGCTTCTATCTCAGTAATATCGTTTCTCTTGCTGTGTATCAAAATCGCGTCGGCCCCCGCCTGACGATAAGCCTCGGCGCGGCGAAGCGCCTCTCTGAGCCCCCAGCCTGCGATAAAGGCTTCCACTCTCGCAACGACAACAAAGTCATCGTCAGTCTGGCTATCCTTCATCGCTTTGATTTTACCGCAAAACTCTTCGATATCCGCAAGCGGTTGTGCTTCTCCGCTGATAAAAGAATTGGTTTTCGGAAATAATTTGTCTTCTATACAGACACCGGCAATTTGCCTTGATTCTAATTTTTTTACAAGACGTCGGGCATTATTGAAGTTTCCGTAGCCGGTATCCCCGTCCAGCAAAATCGGTATGGACGTAGCATCGCTCATAAACTCCAAAACTTCCAGCACCTGTGTCCATGAAGCTTCGTTGTTGTCTCTTACTCCCATGGAAGCGGAAATAGATAGTCCACTCGCCCAAATTCCTTTAAATCCGGCCTCTTCCACAATTTTCGCCGACAATCCATTGTGAGCCTCCATGATAAATTCCAATGAATTAGAATTGATTAGATTTCTTAACTGAGTTGTCTTTTTCATCGCCGATCCCTTTCATTTATAAAATTTCATTTTTTGATATCCCATGAAATTTGATTTAAGGCATTATTGCCCGTTTTAACTTTTGGAAGGAGTCCTGAACCATGACGCGATGAGGGATTTTAAGAAGCACGACAGAGTCCTGGTTTAAAAAAGGCTTAAGGATTTGATAGATTTCCGTTCCGCTGTTGGAAAAATGAACTTTGCCCGGATCCATTCCAAGCTCGATTGCTTTTCTTCCGATTTCCCGGGCTTCATCCCCTACGACAAACAGGTAGTCAACCTGTGTTTCCACCACTTTTTCGCCTATCCTCGCGTATTGTTGCCTTGCAAATTCGCTCTCCCCAAGCTGGGGCATATATCCCAAAATCGCGATCTTCGTTTTCGAGCCGGAGGTTTCTTGAAGTACTTCAAGTGCGGACGCCATGGAAAGAGGAGCCGCATTCCATGTATCGTCAATGATGGTGCATCCGCCCGCTCCGTGACGGAATTGCAGATGTTCTTTCATCTGTTCAAACGATGCCAATCGTTCGCAACATTCCTGCACACTCATGCCCGCACTGGATGCGGCTGCGATAGCGGCAAGGGCGTTGTATACATTAGGCTTGCCGTAACCCGGCACAAAAACCTCGTAAGTTTGATCTTGATGCTTAAGAGTGAACTGCATTCCGCCATCCACGTAGCGGACATTTTTCGCTTGAAAATGGCATCCGTCACTGAAGCCAAAATAGATGACCCGTTGAAATCCGCTAACATCGAGAACCTTTTTTATGTTACTGTCATCAGCGTTTAAGATGATAATCCCTGTCTTCGGATCTAATCCGTTTATGATTTCGGCTTTCGCCTTCATATAGGCTTCCGGTGTTTTGCAATCCTTTAAATGGTAGACATCAATGTTTAACAAGACTCTGATTTGGGGTTGGAAATATTGAATGGTGTTGGCCAAATAACCTGGGGAAGCAACAGGCATTTCAAAGACAGCTGCTTGTGTCTCATCATCAATACCGAGCAAATACTTTAAATTAAGGGATCTTTGATTATTGCTGAGAAAGGTGGATTGGACTTTATAATATTTTCTTAATATATGTTTTACCATTTCTTTGGTCGTTGTCTTGCCACAGGTACCAGTGATGCCGATAATCGGGATGTCAAAAAGATGGCGATAATAGTTAACAAACTTCCAATAGGCTTCCTCTATATTTGGTACTTTAATAATAATGACATCCTTGCCTATATCTTGGAAATAATCAGGATTGTCTGTAACAACAACGACCGATTTGTACTTTTGAAATAATTTCCTGTCAATTTTCATATCGTTGTAACGGTAAAACAGCATCGTTTGGTCTTTAATTTTTTTGGGTCGATAGGTAACATCTTTTATCAAGGGATTGCCGGATCCTTGTATGACAGTACCGCCTATCGCCGCAAGAATTTCTTGGAGATATAAACTTTTCATGTGCATTCTCCCCTTTATTCATGAAACGATGATTTTCGCCTTCAGTTCTTTAAATGAGTCCTGAACCATGACACGGTGAGGGATCTTGAGAAGCACGATCGCTTCCTCGTTTAAAAGTGGGTGAAGGATCTCATAGATTTCCGTACCGCTGTTGGAAAAATAAACTTTACTTGAATCCATTCCGAGTTCTAGGGCTTTTCTTCCGATTTCCTTCGCTTCATCCCCCACCACAATGAGAAAATCCACTTGTGTTTCGATTACTTTCTCTCCCATCTTGGCATACTCTTGCCGTGCATACTCTCCGTCCCCTAACTGGGGCATATATCCTAAAAGAGCGATTTTCGTTTTGGAACCGGCAACTTCTTTCATTACTTGAAGAGCGTTTGCCATCGAAAGAGGAGTTACATTCCATGTATCGTCAATGACGGTGCAGCCACCGAGCCCGGAATGGAACTCCAAATGTTCGATTACTTGATTGAACGACGCCAATCGCTCGCATGCTTCCTTTATATCCACCCCTGCACTCCACACCGCTGCGATGGCGGCAAGAGCATTATACACGTTATGTTTGCCATACCCTGGCACAAAGACGGGATAGGTTTGATTTTGATGACGGAGCGTAAACCTCATACCTCCTCGGTCATAGGCGACATCCGTTGCTTGAAAGTCGCATCCGTCGCTGAAGCCGAAATAGAGAATGATGTTGCGGAATTTACTCACATCAATTTTTTTGATGTTCTCATCATCCGCATTTAAGATGAGAGTTCCGTTCACCGGATCTAAATCATGCAGGATTTCCGCTTTCGCCTCCAGATAACGTTCCGGAGTTTTACATCCCACCAGATGATACACGTCAATGTTTAACAAAATCCTTATCTGTGGGCGAAAATATTTTATATAAAAAGTGATATCCCCTGGGGAGTCTACGCCCATTTCAATCACGGCTGCTCCTGTTGTCTCATCAATTCCAAGAAGATAACGATGATTTCGATGACCGCCGTTGAAACTCTTATAAGTAGCTTGGACTTTATAACGTTTTTCAAGAATATGTTTAATCATTTCTTTTGTTGTTGTTTTACCGCAGGTTCCTGTTACCCCTATAATGGGGATATCAAAAAGGCTGCGGTAATAATCAATAAACTTCCAATAGGCCTCATCTACATCTTCTACTTTTATGACAATGACATCATCGCCAAGATGGTTAAAGTCTTGTGGCTTTTCCGTTACAACGACAATAGGCTTATATTTTTGAAACAGCTTGGAGCGGATTTTTCTTTTTGTATATAAATCAATGAGCAGTGTATGATTATCTACCTTGTAGCGTTTCGTTACCACATTTTTAATGAGAGGATTTCCCGTTCCTTGCACCAATGACCCACCAATTTGAGCAACAATCTCGTTTAGATAAAGCCATTTCATATACGTTTCCTCTCTTCCTCATTTTCTCGGTGTGTAATATTGTATACATGTGATTGTGATGTGGTTACTGTATATTGGGCGGGAGCCTATTTATACGACCCGGCATTAAACAGATTTTAAGATATGATACGGCAATCAGATGAGAAAGGTTTGTGCCATTTCCCATCTAAAAATGAATTAAACACAACGTCTGCCGCAATGTTCTGAACATTTGATTTTTGGGACCTAAGTACGCTTATTTAAAACTAAATAAAAAATGGTCTACTGTATCTGCCAGTAGACCACCATCATAGATTACTTACCAAGAAAAAACGAGAATATAACCTAAAAATCGGAATAAGACTTCTGTTTCGTAAGACCATGCATATTCGTTGTTCAAATTGAACATCATGTCCATCCCCAGGTTTTCGAGCCTAATTATTGATAAAAAGGCACCTTTCAGTAAAAAAACGTTTAATATGTAGTAGCTTGGCTAAATGGAATGCATCAAAAAGGAGGGGTATTTTATGGAATTTACTCTTACAGGAGGGGATTCTTCCCTAGTCACCGTGAAGCAAAATCCTCCGAACACCCCTGTAGAAGTCATTTGTGACAATGGGTGTTGTAGTTGTAACAATAGATGTGGTCTTACTACGTTTGAAGGTGGAGAAAGTTTAACTCCAATTCCCCCAATCCCTTTGTGTGTAACATTGGCATCGTTTCCCGGTTGGCTTTTTTTCAAGGGAGGGAATGTTGGAAATTGGCCTTCTCCTGATACAATTGCATTTTGGATGGGTGGTACCACTCGTGAGATTACGTTTCAGCCCGCAGTCGCTTCTGTTAGCTTCTTTTATACTTCCGCTGTAAATGTTACTCTGGAAGCATTTGATGCAAATAACAATTTGATTGCAAGTGTAGTAGGTCCAGCCAATGTTTTTGTTTCTCCTTTTGATAAATGGAACCCCTTAGGTGTTAACGTGGGCACCAATAGAATTACAAGAATCAGAATAACTGGTAATAGTAACCAAACAGCCATTGATAACTTGAAAGTATGCTCCGTACGTCGAACATGCTGCAAAACGCATAATCCATTCATAAACGCAAATGTACGCCAAAATGCAAATGTACGCCAACAAATCCGCCCGTCTTGGAAACCATATGCAGTGACTAAAAAACACACTTTCAAGCGGTGAACATGAATTCCAATTTTGTTATTAAACGTGTAATTCCCAGCGAAACTGCCCCTCTTTTACCAGATTGACCCCCTAATTTGAGAACATCCTATCTGATTTTAGGTTATTCATGGACCTCTCCCACCTACACTCCGTTTAGAGGTGGGAGTTTTTACCAAATTAATCGAAGAAGCTTCGCTGAAAAAGAAGGGCTCCTTCCCCTACTCGGATGAACCCATCGGAAGCCTTTTCAACGGAATAGTAAGCAACATCAGTTTTTCAAGTTTCCCATTATGAATACCGATGGACAATTCAATTTTTCCATTTTCATGGATGTTGAAGCCGTCTTTTACCTATTTCGTGTTGAAGTACTTATTTTTTTCTTATAGGGATAATGAGCGGTGGAAAGTCCTTTTTAGAGGGCTTGATGAGAGGATTATCTGACGAACATATACTTATGACACACGGCTTGAATCGAATGACTATGAAGATGGAACTTTCCTTTCGTTTGCTTTTGTAGCTCGCTTTTCGAAATTCACCTTCCGTACTGAAGGAGTGTTCCTTCGCTAATCAAAGGTACTCTTTCCAGACAAGATCTGACTCACGGTCGCAGGCGTACAGCCGCTTGTGATCTGCTTTTGATGCATGGAAAAACACCTTTTGTCCACGGAGCATAGTGGTTCCTCCTTACATTGTTCTTGTTATAGAAATATTATAGTTTTTTTGGGATAAAAACCTTCCGATTCATCTCCCTTCTACTCTTCCACTTAGGGGAGGGAGATGAATCGGAAAAAATGTTAAAAAAATGACTTATCAACACCATCTCCCGAAAAAATTTCAATAACGCTCGGGTATGGGCAGGCATTTCATCATTTATTCAAAATTTTCCCTTTATGAAACAAGTATCCAACAGGCTGTTTTGCTGAAACGTGACCTTCTTTTTGAGATGTCAAGTATGTATACAACGCTCCCATAAATAGGGCACCGCCGACAATATTGCCTATTGTAACAGGAATAATGTTATGCACCACTCCTGCTAAGTCGATCGTCGCTGGATGCGGGACTGCTAATGCAAGTGAAAAGAGGACGAAATTGGCAATGGAGTGTTCGTATCCAGAGGCAAAAAAGATAAAAACAATAAGAATCATCGAAAATACTTTTGCTATATCCTCTTTCATTTGCATGGGAATAAAAATCGCTAAACAAACAAGCCAGTTACAGAGAATTCCTTTAAAAAAGAGCTGCATCGTTGTTGCGTGCATTTTTTTCGCCGCCACAAGAAATAATAAATGGTCTTGTGGAATATGATCAAAAACACCGGATTGCGAAATAAGAAAAGCGAAAAATACAGCACCTAATAAATTACCGCTATAACATGCAAGCCAGTTCCGCAACGTATCTTTGATTGTCGTTTCTTTGTGCAAGGTACTGATTGTAAAATACATCGTATTACCAGTAAATAGTTCTGCCCCACCGTACATAATTAATACTAAAGCGATTCCGAAAAAAATACCGCTTACTAAATAAGTAGCAGGAGAATTCGCTTCACGGAAAAATTCACCTACACGAAAACAAAGAACAAGAGCAAATCCGATGTACACCCCTGCTAAAGCAGCCCGCATCATATATTGAACAAGGGAACGATCTAGAATGGCTCGTTTTTTTACAGCCAACTCTTTACATTTTTGAACTGCTTCCATCTCTCCGACACTTCTCTTTCATTCTATTTTGTGATTTTTTTCACATTCTTTACGATATATAACATACGCCCTTCCCACCTATTTTTCAACATATCGATGGAAATGTTAAAATAAATGTCAACAATTCCATTTGTAACCGTTTACTAAAAAAATAATCGTTGCAAATTCAACAATAGTTGTTCTAATATAATCAAGATATTAGTTTCCAAGCATGATCTTGCTTCTCTAACGCGCATTAATAAAAGTTTGAAACCATTCATTTTTCAAGTATGTACAAAGTTTCGAAAAAGAGGAGTGTCTTCGTGTGGTAAGAAAGCCCCATCGAATGGTTCCGATGGGGCTTTTAACTATTTCAATCAATCGATTTTATTTCCGCTACGCACAGGAACTCATTTCGTTCATCCAGATATCCTGCCAAAATATCTGTAGTTTGAATGCATTTTTGTGCATTTTTTATGAAAAACCTTTACAGCGAGACTGAATTACATCTAAATCCGCTATGAGTTGCTTTATTTCTTCTTGTGACAATTTCACAGGCATTTGATCGTAAAGAATGAGTAGCTGTCCTTCTTCCTCATTTTGATGATTTTTCAGATAGTCTGACAGATGCTGCAGCTGATGTGGTTGGAGGACAGATTCAACCCAAAACTGTTTGAACTTTTGAATGGTGAAAACGTTCATTTCATTGTCATATTCACCGGAAATAATGCGCCCTTCGATCCATGACATGCCTGTTTTTCCTCCAGTTTTTGTTTTCATTAGCATTCCCTAAAAAATCATTTTTTATCAAAAACTTTGATGGACAAGTTCAGGGAATGAGAGAAGATGTAAGGACCTAAAATCGGTTTACGAAAAGCCTCTTCAGCAGATTTTATTTTTTTGATACGCCTAACATCTAGACTCCCGTCATCATATGATATACGGAAAATGGATGAAAGGGGAAAAACGATGGAGATACCTGTTAGCGGATATTTGGTTCATTCTGATGATTCCGATGCATATCACTCGCATAACCTGTATATTACTACTTGGGATGGCAGGCCTGTGCATGTTCACCAATTCTCCGGGGTTACTTCTTATGACGCAGGCCATAGCCATAAATATGTTGGCGTGACAGAACCTGCGCCAAGCGGTGTTCCACATACACACCGTTATTTTACATTTACATCTTTCGATGATGGGCATAGGCATGAGATAAGGGGGGTTACCGGACCGGCTATCCCACTTCCAGGCGGGGGACATTATCACGAATTCTCCGGCGTTACCACAATCAGCGGCCGAATTCCTCACTCGCATCGATACAGAGGAAGAACGAGCGGATGATAAAACTCGATGTTATATCAGTAGTTGCCTCTATTATGGTATAGCTAGTGAGCCCTTGTATGCTTCCATCCTACCAAACCAGGTTCTACAGTTCTAAAAGCCTCTAACAGAATTAACATGTTTAAGCGAATGGTGAAAAGCTAAACAGCCACGTTCCTCCATCTGGTTTTCACCAAGCCCAGGGTAGTGACTGCAGTATGAGAGACAAGAATTCTTGCAGCTTCCTATAGTATAATGAAAAGAAGTGTTTGGTTGAAAATCAGCATGGAAGGAGACGAAATAAACCTTGAACGCAAAGAATGAACTATTTTCTATAGAAGAAATTGAGCATTTCGTAAACAATCATCATTTAGCATTTTTATACATCTCGAAAACAAATTGCAGTGTTTGCCATGCGTTACTGCCAAAAGTGAAAAAAGTCATGGCCGAATTTCCAAAGATTCAAATGGCCTTTGTCAACGTCGATGATGTCCCGAACATCGCAGGTCACCTTTCTATATTTACCGCACCTGTTTTGATTTTATATGTCGATGGAAAAGAAGTTTTACGAGAGGCAAGGTTTGTTCATGTTGAACAGTTTAAAGAGAAAGTGAAGAAAATTTATTTTTTAACATTTTTCTGAGAAGTCTCCCTTCCTTTAAACGGAATGAAGGAGGGAGATGAATCGGAAAGTTTTTTATTCACAAAAAGCGAACATATGCGCTATAATGAAACCATCCTATCAGGCAAAGAAAGAAGGGAATGCTCATGCTTCGTGGTCAAAAAGTGTTCTTTCGGGCATCCAGAGCGGATTTGAACCGATTGTATGCCTGCAATGGGGAATCTTCTACGCAGAAGCTTCTTCGATGGAGGTGGTAAGAAACTCCTACCTCTTCATGGAATGAAGGTGGGAGAGGTTCATCGGAGCAACGGTGACTTGTTTACATGGTAATAGGCACCGACTGAGATTACAATCATCTCACAAGCGAAAAACGCGCACGAATGTAATCTGGGTTGAGTTTTCGATATATGAATATACACATAAAGCCGATCGAATCGTTCGATCGGCTATGAAGTCATTGAAGACGTTCTTGTTCTACGAAGGGAATGAGGCTGCTTAAGCAGTCGGACTCCATGATCAAGCGAAAGCAAATGGCAGCGCTTGTTCAACCTTCACTGGCCCTGCCGCAAGCAAAATCCTCTAATGATGAGAATGAGGTCTGGGATAAGCGAGAAAGCTCGGTCTCATCCCCCGAATAATATCGAAAGCAAAAGCGCGGATGTAAACGAGGTGATCATTTGCTTTCCTGATAATGACAGCGCCTCCTCCCCCCCTAATTCCTTCGCAATCGTCCAAAAGGTAACCGCGCATGTACTGAAAGTGGAAGCGAGATAAACGACAAGAAAGAGTTGAAATGTCGACATTGACGTCAACAATACCTGATGCCCTTCATTAAACAATAAAATGCCATCTTTGCGAATCATGGAAAAAACAAGACCGACAGCTGCTTCCGTCGGCAAATTCAACCATCGAACAAGCGGCGCAAACAACAACACCGCTTTTTCCATCCATCCTAACACATCCATCAACCCGGCGATTAAACAAATCACCAAAAAGATCGGCATGGCCTGTGTTAAAAATTGAAATACCGTTGAACGAACGCGGTACGAAACTCCTGACCACGTCGGCATCTGAATAAATGTCCGATGCGGACGAATCAAGGCTGTATGCACCAATGCCTGCCGGTTCCATATCCTCGTATGAAGTGCACCAACGATAAAAAGAGTGAATAAGTATGGCAAAAATAAGTGCGGCTTTTGCGCGCTATGAAAAATCGAAATCGTTGCGCCAATTTGATAACTGCATGCCGAACCAAATGAAAGGAGAGAAATACACGATTTCCGCGTACAAGCGCTGCACAATCTGCTCTGCTGGACAGCCACAACATTACATCCAAATCCAGTTAATACAGGAATGAGATCTTGGCCATTCAATCCTATTTTTCGTAAATACGGATCAAGCGCATCTGTTATCCGATCTTTAATCCCCGTTTCATCGGTGACAGCCATCATGATACTCAACAAAAAGACAACTGGAAACGCCCATAAAAATGAATATGCCCCCAACGTAAGCAACCCGTAATCTCCAACCAGCAACGCTTCCACCAGTTTTCCTTTTCCTTCAAGAGCGTGAACGACACCGGCAAGCGCTATTTCTAATAAAGGTTGTCCCCACTCTGCTATGTTATAGGCAATGTAAACAGGAAAGAGAAACATCATCAAAATCGCTGCTACAGAAACGAGCGGTCCGATAATTGGACGCTCAAATAAAAGCGAAGCAGGCTCTTGTTTGGGCAAGTTGAGCGACTGCAACACCTTGATGTCATCTTCTGTCCATTTTCTTCCTTGTTCAAATGGAGGAAGTGTTTGTTCCGATTCCTTTCTCCCTTTTGTTAAAAAAAGCGGGAAATGGTATTGCCTTTGGACATTTTCTAACAATGCTTTCGCTCGTCCGTTCATTTTATCCACAAACGTAACGGCAATGGAGACGTCCGCTTGCGCAACAGAAACAATGGACAGAAGTTCTTCCAACTCCTCATGGAAATGTGTACCGCGCACAACGAGCATGACATGATGTGCCTTTGCCACTTCTTTTTTGAGTTGCCGTTTACCAAGTTCATCCCCTCTGCGCAGCCCCGGTGTATCGACAACCTCCCACCCATTCAAGCGACGAATGGGATGGGAGCGAATCGTATACGTCGTTCCCTTTACATTTGTTTCTTCGCCGATGCCAAACTGCGTCCACCTTGAAAATAACGTTGTCTTTCCAACGGATTCAAATCCGATAAGCAAAAGTCGTTTTCGTTTCGTTCGCCCGGCTAACAATCACACTTCACCTCACAACATGATAAGTCCGTTAAATACATTTGATTGTTTGCATAGTGAGTGAACACGTCTTCTTCATGAGGCAGCCCGAAACGATCAACCAATTGTTTTGCGACTACCGCGAAACGTTGTCGAAACTTATAAATAAAGCAGAAAATCGCCTGATCATGAGCGACGCTCGGCCCAATTAAAAATAAATTCGGCGTAATGGTCGATTCATCATGAACCGTCAGCTTCGTTTTTCCGTTTTCGCACCATTCAAACAATGAGTGAATTTGTTCCGCTCCTGAGCGAAACCCTGTTGCTAAAATCGGCTTCGTCTGTGTCATCATTTGATCCCCATTCGAGAGGAATAACGTATAGCCGTTTTTCTCTTTCTCAATCTTCTCCACCTTGGTCTTTTCTATAATGGTTAAGCGCTTTGTTTGTTCAGCTGCTCGCAAGCGCTCCCACGTATACGGTGCTAACGCCAAACTTGGATCCGCTTCTTTTTCTCCATTTAGCTCCTTAGCCGAAATCACTGTCACTTCATTTCCATAAGCAACTAAATTCACAGCCGCATCAATCCCACTTTCATAACCGCCAATGACCACATAGTGTCCTTTTTCAAACTTGCTCCAACTGTCGACATATCGGTTATGTAACGCATGTTCGGCTCCCGGAAATGGGCGTGCATTCGGAAATTGGAATTCCCCTGTCGCCCAAATGACGGCATCTGCTTCGTAATCTCCTTCATTCGTCTTTAAGAGAAAACGATCGCCTCTTTTCATCACCTCGGTCACGTTCACTCCCTCACGAACCGGCAAATCGTAATATTCCGCCAATAAGTCAAGATATAGAGCATAATCTTCACCGCTTAGCCGCTCTTTTTGCAGTGTATACGCAGGCGATGTGGTCGGTGAAATAGCATTTAAATCTAATGCGCCAAATCCTTGACCAGTAAACGATGGCGTAATAAAGCGCATCTCCTTCGGCCATTGCCTAAACGATGAACCAATGCGATCACGCTCTAAAATCCCGAAATTCTCAATCCCTAACTGCTTGAATAATATTCCCATTCCAATCCCAGCAGGACCTGCTCCAACGATAAGAAAAAAAGGTTTCATTTCTTCTCACCTCTTGTTGATAATAGTAATCATTACGTTTTATAAACTATACCATACGAAATCAAAATTGTGAATAAGGAACATCATTTCTCTGCTATATGGTTTAGTTTTTTCTGAAAGCGTTCATGATTATAAAAACAGATGTATGGTGCAGTGGCCTATAAAAGCTCTCCCTCTACTTTACATCCAGAGACGTACTTCTAGTTTAAGTAATACTCCCTTTACTAACACACAAGGTTATTCATTGATGCTGCTTTACAACCTTTTTGGATGAATAACTCTTGTACTTTATCAAAAAACGACCGTTCGGTTTAATCGTATTCGAGGTCAGAGCAAAAACAAAACTCCATAAAGAAAAGGCCTCAGCACCTGAGACCTTTTCTTTATACCGCTTTATTCACTTCAAAGTTCGCCTTCACTTCTTTTGGCGTTTTCAATTTTGGATAGTCAAGCACAATCGCAAGCATACCACAAACTCCAATTAAGATTGGATAGAATGAATACTGCAAAATACTTAATGGTGAAATGGAAGCAACACCTGCTGCCAAAAGCATTTGCGCACCGTATGGGATGAGCCCTTGGAAACAGCATGAAAAAATATCTAATATGCTGGCAGATTTACGCGGATCAATGTCATATTGATCTGCAATGTTTTTCGCAAGCGGGCCAGCAATTAAAATGGAAATCGTATTGTTTGCTGTTGAAAGATTTGTTAAACTCACTAACCCTGCGATACCGAATTGTGCTCCTTTTTTCGACTTCACATTTCTTGTTACTAATTGAAGTAAATAATCAATTCCACCGTTATGTTTAATGACTTCCACCATACCGGAAATTAAAATCGCAAGCAGCGACAATTCTTGCATTCCAGCGACCCCGTCACCGATGGCTTGAATGAGACCCATTGCACTGTAGCTTCCATCAAGAAGGCCGATGATTCCTGCTAATAAAATGCCGCCTGCTAACACAACTAGTACATTGACACCCATTAATGCAGTCACTAATACACCAAGGTAAGGTAAAATTTTTATCCAATTAAAAGATTGATTCGTCATTTCCGCTTGCTCTCCAGCAGTAAATATCCAGAAAAGAACGATGGTGATAATGGCCGCTGGTAAAACAATGAAAAAGTTCACCTTAAACTTATCTTTCATTTTCGTATTTTGTGTTCGTACTGCCGCAATCGTTGTGTCCGAGATAAAAGATAAGTTATCTCCAAACATGGCACCACCAATGACAGCTGCCATCGATAATGTCAAAGAAATATCCGTTTGTTCGCTAATTCCAACTCCAATCGGCGCTAATGCTACAATCGTTCCCATAGAAGTTCCTAGCGAAATGGAGATAAAACATCCAATGACAAATAAACCGACTATTAATAAATTTTGCGGAATAACGGAAAGGGCTAAGTTGACCGTTGATTCAACAGCCCCCATTTTTTTGGTTACTTCCGAAAATGCCCCTGCTAATAAGAAAATGATGACTATTAACATGACATCGGCATTTCCAGCCCCTTTGGTAAACACTTCAACCTTCTTCGTTAAAGACTCTTTCGGATTCATCATCAACGAAATACTTGCCGCAATCAAAATCGCCACAATGACTGGAAATTTATAAAAATCACCCGTAACAATTCCTGCACCAATGAACAACACTAAAAAGACGACAAACGGAAATAACGCAAATAGATTTCCTTTTTTTAACTCCACTCTTTCCACCTCATTTTATGTTTTTTCGAAAGGTCTATTCACATAGAGAAAAGACCTCTTCTTATCAGAACATAAGAAGAGGTCTTATACGTATCTATATAAGAAACCCTTCTTATCTTTCAAGCACAATGCTTGCTGGATTTGGCACAGCACTCGAAACCGAGTCCGCTGCCGAGACTTCTTCGGGCCAGTCCCTCCGCCTCTCTCGATAAGAAGATAAACGGTTGTATTTCGTTGTAAAAACAACTAAAAGGTTACAACATATTGATCTGTTGTGCAATACACCTTGAGAATGTCTTACTTTTAAATAATTTTCAACAAATCTTAAAATAATATACAAAAATCCCGTAGCTAAACGCCACGGAAAAGGAAAGCAAAAATTCTATTCTGATTTATAGATTCCATATTTCACAATCTTAAGATAATCATTCAGCTCCCTGATCATAGACTCCGTACTATTAATGATATCAATTTGCTTATTTTTGTATAGAGCCAAATACTTATTAGACAGCTGTTCAGCGATTAACATGGTCATGCGGATAACAGTATCCACGGAAATATCCTCTCTAAGTTTTTCCGTTTGGATAAGGTCTTTAATATAAACATGCTCCAGCAAAAAATCTCCCTGGTAAGTTTCGTAGTGTTTTTTAATGATTTCTTCCATTTCCTCCTTTACTGCAGCAGGAGGATTGGTGAAGGCATCCATGATAAACTGAGTTTCTTGGAGATACAGCGCCGTCACTTTTTGTTTCGTCAGTACGATTTCTTTGATCCTTTCAAAGAAATCATCAGATTTTATTTCTCTTAACGCCTTCATTGTTTTTTCCGTAAGAAGGTCCTTCACATAATTCACTAAATAAAGGTATAAGTTTTTCTTGCTCTTAAAATAATGGAAAAGGATCCCCTTGGAAATTCCCGCCCGGCTCGTTATAACATCTGTAGAGGTTTTTTCATAACCATTCTTCACAAATTCCTCGATGGCCACTTTGATAATCAGGTCCTTTTTTTCTTGCGGCTGCTTTTCAAAAGCTGAATACAATTCTAACACCTCTTATTAGACTGCAATATCTTTCTTTCTATATACCATATATGCTGTGAATATACTAATCAAAATAACCGCAGCCATAATAAAGATATACAGAGGATCAAGCTCGTTATTATTAATAATGGAGGCAGCGTCCACATATTTAAACGGACTAAAATATTTTAGAACCTCTAAATCTTCCGACACCCCTGACAAAACATTCATAAAGTAGGCAACTAGGACAATCCCAAGTGAGATGGAAAGGATGTTTCGCGTTTTTTTCATGATTGATGACAACATAAACGCAATTGCACCGAAGGTCAAATGAAGCAAAAACGTTGCGACGATTAGCAAACTAAACGTGTCTGTCGGAACATCGGTGTCTTTTGCAAATTGAAATCCAATGATGCTTGCTATCGTCGACACCCCGTTAAAGATCAAAATATTTACCAAAACGGCCAAAAGTTTTTCTGTTACGATTTTACTTCTTGTGATCGGCTTTGACAGTAAAAATTCAATCGTTTTTTCATTTTCTTCCTTGGCAAGGATATTGGATGCAAGGATTGCTGAGTATATGCTTCCCAAAAGGGTAGTCATCATGTAAATTTCTACCCCGTAAAACCCCATCAAATCTCCCATGTTTAGCTCATTCATTCCAAACGCTTTTTTAATCGATTCCGGATAGGCCTCAAGGAGTTTTGTCATTTCTTTTTGCTGCTGTGCAAACTGAGGAAAAATACTTAACGTCAATAAAATAAGCCCGCTAAGTACGATGCACCAAATGATCAATGATTTTAAATTTCGTTTCAATTCTCTTTTAAAAATCATTTTCTATATCCCTCCCTCACTTCTCATAGTAATGCATAAATACTTCTTCAAGAGTCGGCTCTCCGATTAATAGATCCTGAACCGGCAGGGTATTTAATTTATTAAGAAGCGCCTTCATATCCCCGCTGTAAAGCAGCGTCATTTCTTTACCGTTTACTTCTTTCTTCACTACTCCTTCCAGATGGAAGTCTATTGGTTCCGATTATTCAAATGTAATTGTGATATATTTCAAATTTTTCTTCGTAAGATTTTCAATCGTTTCTACTTTAACAAGCTCCCCTTCCTTAATAATGGCAACCCGATCACACATCTTTTGCACTTCAGAAAGAATATGGGAGGAGAAAAAGATCGTTGTTCCCTTCTTTCTTTCCTCTGCAAGAAGTTCAAAAAAGGTGTTTTGCATCAGCGGGTCGAGTCCGCCTGTCGGTTCGTCCAAAATAAGAAGTTTTGGCTCATGCAACAGCGCCTGGATAATCCCAACCTTTTTTCGATTACCAAATGAAAGATCCTCAATTTTTCTATTAAGATCCAAGTCAAGCCTTTCCGCCAGTTCGGTCATTCTCTTCGAATTAAATTTTTTGTAAAAGCCAGCTGAGTATTTTAATAAGTCGATCACCTTCATATCATCATAATAATGGACTTCAGACGGCAAATAGCCCACGTTTTGTCTTATTTCTTTTGAGTCTTTGATAATATCCTTTCCGAAAATAGTCGCACTTCCGCTAGTCGGATAAATGAAATTTAACAGTGTTCGAATGGTTGTGCTCTTGCCTGCTCCGTTCGGACCGATAAACCCAAAAATTTCTCCTTCCTCAATGGAAAATGTAAGGTTTTTAATTCCCCGGTTCTTTTTATAAGTCTTGGTCAAATTCTTGATGTCTACAACTTTCATACATTCCCTCTCCTTTGGGCGGCTTTGCACCGATTGACCGAACAGTCAATTCCATTATATGGAAATATTGACTTGTAAGTCAATGTGTTTCAAAAAATCTACATGGTGGAAAGAATAGTTGGAAGCGCTTCTGCGTGCTCATCTTGCCCTTCTTTGACAATTTCATTTATGCAAAACACACAATTTCTACAAATATATGTAAATCTGACAGTTACCCAACCTGATGTAAAAGTTATGGAGGAATACCCTAATACCTACGTTGAAAATTTAGAATATTCCTTGAAAAATAAACAAAAACTGTTGATTTTTCCCTAGATATTGCTAAGGAGGCTAATAATCCATATATAAAAAGAAGCTTTTCGTCGTGCAGCAACAGATGAGCAAAACCATGCATTTTGGTTCTTATACTATTTCATAAAGAATAAAAAGAACTGAGCTTTACTCAGTTCTTTTTCAGAAAATACCTAAAATGGTTGTTCCATGTCCATTAGCTTTGATTTGTCATGAGTGCACGATGAACTGCAACACTACAAAAAATGACGATACATTTAAAGTTTTTCTATATAAAGGATTGATCGTATAATCATGCAAGACTAAACAGAATCGTTTTGGCTCCTACCAAGGTCGAACCGCTATTGACAAAATAGAAATTGGACGCTGTGTCCAACGTAAGCGGACCAGTCCACGTTATCGTACTAAACTGGCTGCTGAAAATTCCTGTCGGAGGCACATCGGCAAATGCTGCACCGACAGTCACATTACCGTTGATAAACGTATTCGTAATATGTGAATATCCAGCCACGTTTATCGTTCCATCCGATCGGCTATCAACCATACGCTGAATTCTCAGACCATTGTGTATCATAATATTTATTCGACTGTTGTACATATAGGTATTAAGAATACCCATATGCGGATCAACCGGATCTTGGATGATGCTTCCTACAACATTAGTGTTCAGAAGCTGAAACTCAATGGTTGTAAAAGGATCAACAGGATCCGTGTTTTGGAAGATAATATTCCCGCTAATAATAGCACCATCCGTATAATTGGTATGGGTGCTCACGGATGTCCCGTTATCAAACGTACCAATAACCGTTACAGGACGTGCGTCAAAAGCAGGGCCCTGCACAAGATAGACATTTTCTGCAGCTTGACTTGTTTGAATCGTGACATTTCTAGGAACGGATGATGCAAAATTGGCTAAGTCTGCGTTGCCAAGTACCCATGGACCCAAGCCTAGCAGTTGTACATGTCTTGCAGGCGGGATGACAATATCCTCATCAAACACGGAATTTGCTGCAATAAGAACGATGCAACGGGCTCTCATACCGAAAGTAACTGCTAACGGACTGTTAGTAGCTGCGTCAATGGCGGCCTGCAGAGAATTATACGGATCGGACGGCGTCCCATTTCCTGGACCAGGAGCACTCGAATCCGCCCATATGATACACTCTCCCCATTCGAAGACCCCTGGTCCTGGAGGTCCCGGTGGTCCTGGGGGTCCCGGCGGTCCTGGGGGTCCTGGAGATACAGGTCCATGTACTTTCGCTATTTGCATATTGGTACAACCACATTTCACCTTTGGCACATTGTGATAATGACATTTTTCTTCATTATGTTCTGACAATACGTTTCACCTCTGTGCATTAAAGATACTTCAATATATGAGTAAGATAATAAATTTGATTAGGCAAGTTATAGGTTGAGTGTTAATATTATCAAAATTAGACGATTTAACATTCGGAAAATGAGATAACCAACAAGGATTAGACTTGATATATTTTGTTTTAACATATCCATATTTTTATATTGATTCCAGTTCTTTTTTCTTGATACCATACAAGTTATAAAATAAGTAGTAATGGACGGCTCCGCGATTACTTTTATCCTGAAATTATATAATGACAATGTATATGAGCCTCTCCCCCTACACCTCGCTTAAAGGAAGGAGACTTCTCGGAAAAAACGTTAAAAAACTTAAAACGCTAAACCATTTTTATTTCTGCAACTAGCTTTTCATTCAGAAATCAAAAAGGCTAAGGGATATTCGACAAGGATCCAAAGAAAATGAGAATAAATAGAAATGCTATTCCCTCCTTCTCTCTCATGTAATTTTTAACGGTACACATTTCTGCTTATTTCGGATTACGTAGATGTCGAAATTGAAAGGGATGTTTAAAGCCGCCTCACTATCCAAATAAAAGAGACTGTCTCATTATCCTGAGACAGCCTCCTGACACATTAAAATTCTCCAAGTAGTTTATGCTTGTTTTAACATATGAAACACTTGCTCCACGTCTTTATCTCCACGCCCTGAAAGATTGACGATCATAATTTGATCTTTATTCAATGTTGGTGCCAATTTTATTGCATAAGCAACCGCATGGGCGCTCTCAAGCGCTGGAATAATCCCTTCTGTTTTCGACAAGAGTTGGAATGCTTCAAGAACTTCCTCATTTGTCACCGTATAATACTCGGCACGTCCGGACACTTTCAGATGGCTATGCTCAGGACCGATTCCCGGATAGTCAAGACCAGCGGCAATCGAATAAGTTGGCTGAGGATTCCCTTCTTCATCAAGCAACACTAAACATTTAAACCCATGAAGCACGGATGGGACACCTTTTGTAAGCGTCGCCGCTTTTTCCGGCTCGACGCCGATCAGACGTACGCTTGGTTCATCAATATAATGGGCAAACGCGCCAATCGCGTTGCTTCCGCCGCCAACGCAAGCGACGACGACATCAGGCAAACGTCCTTCTTTTTCTAAAATTTGCCGTTTGCTTTCTTCGCTTATGACAGACTGAAAATGTTTAACGATGCTTGGATACGGGTGCGGTCCAACCGCTGAACCAAGCAAATAGAACGTGTTCTTATAGTTTTGAACAAAGTCATTTAACGCTTCATCGACGGCATCCTTTAATCTTCCTTGTCCTTTTGATACCGGAACGACTTTTGCGCCTAAAAGCTCCATGCGAAACACGTTTAATGCCTGGCGTCTCGTGTCTTCCTCCCCCATATAAATGGTGCAATCAATGCCAAACATCGCGCAAGCCGTCGCGGTGGCGACACCATGCTGTCCTGCCCCCGTTTCCGCGATTACGCGTTTTGCTCCCATTCGTTTCGCAAGTAAAATTTGTCCGAGGACGTTATTGATTTTATGCGAACCTGTATGGTTCAAATCTTCGCGCTTCAAATAAATTTTCGCCCCGCCTAACCGCTCGGTAAGCCGAGCTGCAAACGTAAGCGGATTCTCGCGGCCGACATACTCCTTTAAATAAAACTTAAATTCATCATTAAACTCTTGATCATCTTTGTACTTTAAAAACTGTTCTTCCAAATAATCAAGCGCTTCCTGCAATGCTGGCGGCACGAAACTCCCGCCAAATTCTCCGAAATAACCTCTTCTTTGCTGAACTAAACTCATCACTCATCTCTCCTCTGCTTTTTTTCAAACTTTATCATTAGGATATTTCTTTTGTCCATGAAAGTCAATAAATTTTCTGTATTTTCTTATAAATGGTTTGTTTTTTGTTTCCTCCAAGCCAGCAGGACGAACGTGAAAAGAAAAGCGAGGATTCCAACTAATACAGTGACACTGGAATGTATTAGCCAAACTGTGCGAACGTTTCGCTTTATAGAATGCCAAAATGGTTCTGGAATCGGCTCTTTGCGGTTTTCTACGTACTTGAGATGTTTCACTGTATTTCCTGATAATGCTGGCTCCCAACCGTACTCTCCTTTTTCCAGCCAAATTTCAATGACATCCCCAACGGCAATATCCATTCGTTTTGCACCTGAGTATGCCTGCCAAGAAGGAATATATGTGTAGAAAATATCAACTGTAGTGAGTGTTTCATTAGTTGGAGCTTTTAAAATCTGTTTCACATCGAGGGTCATTTTTCTTATTTGAACAGGGATTTCTTTTTCTTCTGTTATGTCTTTGTACAGCTGATCGGAAGTGACTTTGCCGATAACATGCAGAGGAGCTTCTTGTTTTGCTTTTTCTATCTCGGAAGGAGGCGGAGCAGCGTTTGGTTTCATTGTCATGAACAGGAATATGAAAATGGAAGAAAACAGGGTTTTCCTAAACAAACAATTCTTTCTCCTTTCTGAAACAATAAGATTTATTTTACGCATAGGAAGTACGAGATATGTTTTCAATGCCTTCAATAAAGATGGGAATGTTTTTAACAGCCAAACGATTCAACTGTACTTCAATCGACTATGCCTATTTTCCCCACTTCAAACGAAGTTAAGCGACAGGTAGTTAACATGTTTTAGATTTCCTTAAAGGGTGTTTCTTTTTCAGCTTGCGTAAATAAAGATTTATTGGTATCAATCCCTTTCATAATAACAATCAACATATACAAAACCGAAATAGAAATCCCTGCCGAAGCAATCCAAAACACCTCAATAACATTAAGCGAATTTAATAGGATAGCAAACACTCCTGATCCTATCGGAAAAGCCCCGCCAACTATAGTAGAAGTTACACCGAAGATTCTACCTCTTATTTTGTCTTCTACTGTTCTATGAATATAAGTCGCGTATAATGTATTCCATATGCCAAGCCCAAAACCAAATAAAAATAATATCGCAAGACTTAGCCATAGACTTTTAGCAAGTGGAAAGAAGACAATGGTTACTTGCGGTAAAAGAGCTAAAAGAAAAGCATTCTTTCCGCCGAATCCTTTTTCAATCCATTTTGCTAACAATGCGCCACAGAGAGAACCTCCTCCTAAAAAAGCTTCCATGAGAGAATATCCTCGAGAGCCTTCTTTTAAAATATCGACAGACCATGATGCGCCTAAAGTATAAAAAGGGACATAAAGCAGATTTACAAAAAACATTCCCATCATAATTTTTTTCAATACAACAAATTGTCTAATATACATGAATCCCTCTTTTATATCAGAAAACCAAGATATATCCCATTTTTTCGATTTCGTTGTTTCTTTTTCACTCATTCTGATACGAATTAGCATAATACTGATAATCGAAACCATAAAAGTGAATCCGTTAAAAGCAAATATTGATATTGGACCAACACTAGCAATAAGCACTGCGCCAAATAAAGCACCTATTATCGCAGAAATTTGCACGGAACTTTGAATTAAACCATTTGCTTCGGTTAAATCTTTATCCTCAACAAGGTTCGGTAAAATAGAGTTTAAAGCTGGCATAAATACAAAGTTTGCGATGCTCATGAATAAAAAAATGAATCCGATGATCCAAAAGTGATATCCATAAATGGTTAAAGACAATATTAAAGCAATAATCAAAACTAGCCTAATCCAATCAGAAACGAGCATGATCCTTTTTTTACTCATTCGATCCGATAAAGTTCCTGTTATAAAGCCAAGTAAAGCTGGCAATGTGGCTAATAATCCAAGTACAACAACATCTCTTGGCCCACTTTTCATATTTACGAAATAAAATAGCGAGATGATAAATAGTGTATTGCCAATGTGAGATGTTGTTTGTCCTAGAAACAATAAAAAAAAGTTTCTGTTATTCCATACTCTTTTCACTTTTTCTCGCCCCTTCTGCTAATAATAGACAGTTAGAGTTAGTTTATAATAGAGTAATAACTAACAAACCTATTACCGAGGGCTGAGATTCTTTTTAACCGTTACGATACTTAGATTTCATTGCGAAAAACGTTATGAATCTTTCGTGCCTCCTCTTCAAACATAACGGACCAATTCTCATTAAACGGAACAACCTTACCTTTCTCATGAACCATCCTCCTTTTGTTTTTTCAAACAACCGTCCACGCGTTTTCCAGTTTGACTTGTATATGAGACGTGTTTTTCCATTCGCTTGGAGAAAGTTCCATCGATGCACATAAAACCATAAGTTGATGTTCTGAAAGAAACGTCGCCAATATATGTTTGTCTTGTTTTATCGTTTCTGAAAGGGTTTGTTTTTCTTTTATTCTGTCCGAGTAGACAACGTACAGCATTTTGCTTTTTTGCAACACTTCGGTTATGCTCATATGATTAAATTCATTAGGCTGTTTTACTTCAACCATGTCTACTGCGATTTTGTGATACGTCCCTTTTTGCCTGCTTCGCTCAAAAATTTCGTCATGCTTTCCACTCATAAAAGATTGATAAGAATCAAGATTTTCCCAAAAAGCCAATATACACGCCTCTTGCGGCTTTGCAACATTCCAGCCACCTATTTGCCCGAGAAAACCGGGGCATCCTTTCAAATCGCGCCATGTTTCTTGCGCGGCGGAAAACGCGGCTTTCTTCCCTTCCTCCACTTCACATCGAATCCATTTCAAAAGCATTGCTTTCGTCAGTCCCTTCGCCCGCCAAAATGAATTGTGATCATAAATGAACGGATAATGGTTTGCTTCTTCGGAAATTGCCGCTTTTTGCCGCACGAATTCGCTTCCTTGCAAATAGTCTTAAAAGCGGCACTTTCTTGCAATCCATCGTTCACCCGCCAAATTCCAACCTTCCACATCTGTAAAAGGGATTGCACTTCTTCATCTGTCAACCGCATTACCGTTTGCCTCCTCGCATTTTGTAGCCAGAAACGGTCGACCAACATCACATATCAGTGTAAAAATATTACCATATATAGCAAAAGCCTTCTACAAATCTACAAGATTATTGTATAACAATGAGTTCTGTGACACACTCTTGACAAACAGAAGGACACTATTATATTCTAAAAACATCTTTTATACTTAACTACATAAAAGCGCAAAAGCATAAAAGCGTTTAAGCAAAAAAGTTCGGAAAAGGAATTTTATTAAAATGAAAAACAGCTTTTGTCTCAACAGTCTTTGGTCATTTAAATAAGTCATCATTTAATATTGCGACAGAAAGGCAGAACCAACATGAAAAAAAATCATCAAGATTTAAAGAAAGGTTTATTACCTAGGCACGTCCAGTTTATTGCTCTAGCAGGCATGATTGGAACGGGTATTTTTAAAGGAAGTTCAGATACGTTAAATATAGCGGGGCCAAGTGTCGTTTTTGCTTACTTATTAGGAGGTTTATTATTATTTATTGTGATGGCGGCATTGGCTGAAATGGCCATTGTCTATCCCAACTTAAACGTTCAGCATCTTGTATATAAAGCTTTTGGATCTCATATATCCTTTATCGTAGGATGGCTTTATTGGATCAATTGGACTATTGTTACCATTGTCGAATTTTTAGCGGCAGGAAGCTTCTTAAAATATTGGTTTCCATCCGTACCGTTATGGCTTTTAAGTTTCCTTTGCACCGTCTTGATCGTCGGCATTAACTTGTTTCATGTGAAGTACTATGGGGAGATTGAGTTTTGGTTCGCAGGAATTAAAATTATCGCATTAACCGCTTTTATTATTTTAGGTTTTTGTATTTTATCAGGAATCATTCCAAGCACTATTGATGCTCCTCTGTCTAACTACACGGAACACGGCGGGTTCTTTCCTCATGGAATCCGAGGAATGTTGAGCGCCTTTTTAGTCGTCATGTTTTCATATGGCGGGGCAGAGTTAATTGGTGTCGCTGTTACGGAAACAAAAGATGCAGAGAAGGTATTGCCAAAAGTAGTTAAGGGAACCGTATGGAGAGTCATTCTTTTTTATATTCTTCCTATTCTTATTATATGCGGTTTAATGCCATGGAATAAAGTTTCGGGGGAAGAAAGCCCATTTGTTCAGGTATTGAGCATCACAGGACTGCCTGGAGCAGCTCATATCATGAATTTTGTTCTTTTAACAGCCGTTTTATCAGCGGCAAACACGGGGATATATGCGACTTCCAGAATGTTATATTCCATGGCGCAAAACGGTGAAGCTCCAAAAAGGTTATTAAAGATTTCCAAACAAGGAATACCGATAAACGGAATTATGATCGTCACCATATGTATATTGATTGGGGTATTTTTCGCTTATATGACTCCAGATCAAGTCATCAGCTATTTCATGACGATACCTGGTTTTACGGTTCTTTTAGTATGGATGAGTATTTGCTTAGCCCAACTAAAGCTCCGTTCCCATTATAAGGAGAAACCGTTCTTCCAGGTAAAATGGTTCCCATACACGACGATATTAGCCATCGCATCTTTATTGATTATCTTCATCTCTTTTATATTTAACAAAAATAATATAATCGGTTCTACCGTTTGCCTTGTCATATTATTGCTGCTTGCCACATTTTCTTTCGTGAATAGAAACGGAAGAGAAAAAAACGGCGAATATAATAAAGGAAAAAAGGGTCTGGTGCAAAATCTTTGAATTTAGGCATTACAGGTCTGTTGGCAAACGTGGGTTGTATTTCTAGAAAACGCAGCGATTCCTAGTTATTATTTATGGTTGATAATTATCTTTAGCATTAAAAAACTCGGATTGAATAGTAAAGTGCCCTAGTAAAATGGGACAAGGAAAAAACACCTCCTAAATCGAAGTATAACTTCATTCGATTGATGGAGGTGTTTGTCTTTATAGGGACAAGAGTTCATTATCCAGAGAAGATCAATTGGACCAGTCCCTCCACCTCTCTAGATATAAAAGTTAAAAAATATTTAATTTCCATAGGTATCTAAATTAATGATCATCATTCTAACTATTCCGATAAGTTACCTTACTTTTCAAATTATTTTATTATATTGACCATCTAAATCAATAAAAGTCATTTTATTAATGTTTTAAATTAACAAAATAGTATTATGATATAACCTGATGATGAAAGGAGCCTATATATGCACTCATTTGTAAAGCAGCCAACAGGTGTATTTCCATCCGTTTGTTCTCTGGATTGCCCTGATCAATGCGGGTTACTGGTACATAAACAAGATGGAAAAATTGTAAAAATACAAGGAGATCCGAATCATCCTGTGACAAAGGGAAATATATGCAATAAAGTACGGAATATGACTGAACGAATCTATGATCCAAAGCGCTTAAAATATCCAATGAAACGTACGGGAGCTAAAGGAGAAGGGAAATTTGAACGGATAAGTTGGGACGAAGCGATTGAGACAATTACTGCCAAATGGAAAGAGCTGATCGAAACAGATGGACCTGAAAGCATTCTTCCGTATAGCTTTTATGGCAACATGGGAAGGCTCAGCGCCGAAGGAATGGACCGGCGGTTTTTTCATCGGTTGGGTGCCTCCCAGCTCGATCGGTCAATTTGTTCGTCAGCCGGCTCGGAAGGTCTTAAATATACAATGGGAGGCGGCTTTGGAATAGACCCTGAAGATACTATACATTCAAAATTAATCATCTTCTGGGGAATCAATGCTGTAAGCACAAACATGCATCAGGTTGTACTTGCCCAAAAAGCTAGAAAGAATGGAGCAAAGATTATCGTCATTGATGTACATAAAAATCAAACCGGCCAATTCGCAGATTGGTTCATTCCTATATTGCCGGGCACCGATGCTGCTCTCGCTCTGGGCATGATGCATATTTTATTTGCCGAAAACATGGTAGACACCGATTTCTTACAGCAATTTACAATCGGACATGAAGAGTTGCGTGAGCATGTTGTCCAGTACGACCCCATCACTGTTTCCGGAATAACAGGTGTTCCAGTTGAAGATATTTATAAACTGTCCAGGATGTATGGTCAAATCACTCCTTCCTTTATTCGAATCGGCAATGGTCTTCAGCATCATGACAATGGGGGCATGTGTATTCGTACAATTGCTTGTCTTCCTGCCCTGACAGGACAATGGCTTGTAAAAGGCGGCGGTGCCATCAAATCAAATAGTGGTTATTTGGCCCTTAATACAATGAGCTTGCAACGCCCGGATTTATTGCAAAATAAACATACACGAATCATAAACATGAACCTGCTTGGCCAAGCATTATTGGAATTAGATCCACCGATAAAATCATTATTTGTGTACGGTACAAATCCTGCGGTTGTTGCACCGGATAGCAATAAAGTAAGAAAAGGTCTGGCAAGGGAAGATCTCTTTGTCGTCGTGCATGACTTATTTTTGACAGAAACAGCAAAATACGCAGATATTATACTTCCTGCAACATCTTCATTCGAAAATACGGATCTTTATACATCATACTGGCACCATTATGTTCAAATTCAGCAGCCAGTTATTGAACGATATGGAGAGTCCAAATCGAATGTCGAAGTGTTCCAATTGCTTGCGAAAAAAATGGGCTTCGAGGATCAGTGTTTATATGAGACAGAAGCTGAAATGATTTCGCAAGCCCTGGATAACCCAAACAATCCTTACCTTGAAGGAATCGATTATGAAACATTGTTTAAAAAGCAGTATGTAAAAGCAAATGTAAAACCATTGTTGCCAGGAAAACTGCCAACACCTAGCGGAAAAATTGAACTTTATTCAAGGAAGATGGAACAAGATGGCTACCCTCCTTTGCCAACCTATACACCACTTGTTAACGATGGAGACTTCCCTTTTTTGTTTGTGCCTGGTCCCAACCATAATTTCTTAAACACAACCTTTTCTAATAATGAAAAACACATTTCTTTTGAAAAGGAACCACGTTTGCATATGAATATTAAAGATGCCTTATCGAAAGGTATTATGGATGGAGATCAAGTCCGAGTGTGGAACAATCGAGGAGAATGTGTATTGAAGGTTTCTGTTGGAGAAAACGTACTTCCAGGTGTCGTTGTCACTCAAGGTCTCTGGGCCGATTCCCCAGGTACGAAACAGCTGGTAAACTCACTTACCCCTGACCGAGTTGCCGATATGGGCAATGGAGCGACTTTCTTTTCGGGGAGGGTGAATGTGGAGAAAGTTTTGGTTAGTTGACCCCCCTTGGGTGCCAAGGGGGTTTGTTTATGGGAATTTCCTTTAATTATGTCAATAAAGGTGAATATGGTATACAACTAATTTCGTGATTTTCGTTATCTTTGAAGCCCAGGATATTGCCAAATTCCAGAAGCTCTAAACAGGGCACGGTAGATCATAAGTATTTCATCTTTCGTACTTTTTGTGCTTCCTCTATAGATGGATAATCTAAATAAACGACATTTGTAAAGTTTCTGTGGCTATTTTTGCCATTCATTTTATCATAAAAATCGCTGGCTTCTTTAAATACCGTTAACGCTCTTCTCATGTGGCTTGCACTTGTTACAAGCGTAACGTCTTTTATTTCCTCTTTTTCAAGTATGGCAGTGGTAAAAAGGGCATTTTCTACAGTGTCTGTTGACTTATCTTCGAGAATAATTTGATCTTTGTCAATTCCTTGAGAAACCAACCAGTTGCTCATTGCCTCCGCTTCTGTAATTCCTTGTTTAGGAACCCCGCCAGTTACAATGATCTTTGAATTTGGGTATTGTTTTGCAACGGCAAGACCTACTTTTAAACGTTCAATCAGCAGTTGCCTCATTGAACAAACGGTTAGATCAATGGCACATTTTCCTTCTTCCTCATTGTTAGCGGGATATACACACAGAATGGTTCGCTTTCCATATAATCTCCTGTAACCGCGTACGCTCTGGAACGGGAACCGCCGCAAATATAACGAAATTCGCAAACGCCGCATTTTCCTTTGTAGTTGTCAGGCCGGCGCAAGTCTTTAAATACCTTTGACTCTCGATAAATTTTCGAAAGCGGGGTTTCGCGAACGTTTCCGCATACAATCGGAAGCAGGCCGCTTGGCATGACATCGCCAATGTGAGAAATGAATACGAATCCATTCCCATCGTTAACGCCTTTAGGAGCGCGCTTCAAGCCATCGATCATGGAAGCTGTATCGGTTGTAATCGTATCCTCATAACGAATTTCACCGTTTTTAATTTTATGTTCGCGCATTTTTTGCTGTAGCACTACACGTCTATAATGCTGTGCCGCGGTTGTTTTAATATCATATGGCGCTGTTTTGCTTAGTTCATATAGCCAGCGAAACACTTTTTCGTGCTCGGCGGGGGTAATGCAGTCATTTATCTGCCCTCTTCCGGTTGGAACAAGCAGAAAGATGTACCACATGACCGCTTTCAGATCAGCAACCAATTTCGCCATTTCTTCTAGATGGCCATAATTGTAACGTGAAATTACCGTGTTAATTTGTAGCGGCATGTTCAATTCGTTTAAGTATTTTATTTTTTCGATTGTAAGTTCAAATGAGCCAGGTGTTCCGCGGAAACGGTCGTGAATTTCCGGTGTTGGCCCGTCCAGGCTAAAAGCCCAGCGCGAAAGCCCCACTTGTTTAGCTTTCTCCATTTTTTCTTTCGTCACATTCGGGGTGGCGCTTGGTGTGATGGAGACGCGCATGCCTTTTTTAATGGCATAATCCGCCAGTTCAAAAAGGTCTTCCCGCATCATGCAATCGCCGCCAGTGAAAACAAGCATCGGATTATTCATTTCGTAAATGTCATCGATCAGCTTGAGGCCTTCTTCATGAGTTAATTCCCTTGGATCTGGAACAGGCTGCGCATCGGCGCGGCAGTGAACGCATTTAAGCTGGCATGCTCTCGTTACTTCCCAAATGACGATAAATGGGTTTTCATTATAATCCACATCCTTCTTCTCTTGCCTGTAGGAATTCCCGATTTGTTGTGGATGTCCATTTCCATACATTTTCATCACCAAACTTTATTTTCTTGACATAATGTTTCTATAAACTCATTATAATCTTGTTCGTTTATATCGCATGAAAAGTTTGTTACAATATTTCTACATTCCCATGTTTGCCATTGTTGGCAAGGAAAATGGACAACTGGATTATAGATGGATTCAAATTCCGAATGGTTTAGACCATAGAGGAAAACCCCTTCACCAAAGAGAGGTAACTTCTACTTCTTGGGATTGCCGTGGCAGTATCGAAGAGGATTCGCTCTTATTGAAGGAGTCGGTGAGGATGCAGAGCTATTAAATAAAAGAAGGTATCCCAAAAGCGATCACTTTTAGGAAACCTTCTTTGTTGATTGCAGATAAGATAAATTATATCAACTAAGATGAATATCGTATGCAACTCATATTCGTGATTTTCGTTTATCTTTGTAGCCCAGGATATTGCCAAATTCCAGAAACTCGAAACAAATCACGGTAGATCACAAGCATTTCATCTTTCGTTACTTTGTGTGCTTCCTCGATTGTTGGATAGTCCAAATAAACAACATTGGTGAATTTTCTGTTGGTATGTTTGCCATTCATTTTATCATAAAAATCGCTGGCTTCTTTAAATACCGTCAACGCTCTTCTCATGTGGCTTGCGCTTGTTACAAGGGTCACGTCTTTTATTCCCTCTTTTTCAAGTATGGCAGTGGTAAAAAGAGCATTTTCCACCGTGTCTGTTGACTTATTTTCGAGAATAATTCGATCTTTGTCAATTCCTTGAGAAACCAACCAGTTGCTCATTGCCTCTGCTTCTGTAATTCCTTGTTTAGGAACCCCGCCAGTTACAATGATCTTTGAATTCGGGTATTGTTTTGCAACGGCAAGACCTACTTTCAAACGTTCAATCAGCGGTTGTCTCATCGAACCGTCATCGGCAAGAGCATATCCAAGGATGACAATTGCATGGTCTTTTTGTGGCAAATGATCTGGAACTTCCGTATTTAATTTTCCATTGATAATACTTTCTGTTCTTTTTAATTTTTGAATATATTCATTTGCTTTTTTAGAATCGAGCTGTCTTAACTTTGCAATAGAGCTTTTATAAGCACCATTGTCTCCATTTACTTTTGAGTAAACCCCGTAAAGCAGATTGGCATTGAAATTATTTGGGTCTAAATTTAATATCTGCTTATATGTTTGTAACGCTTCTGGAATTTTTTTCTGAATGATTTGTGTGGATGCAAGCGAAAATTTCAGATCAAGATTATATGGATCTATCAGGGTTGCTTCTTTAAATGCTTGTTCAACAACATCATATTTCCCTTTCAAGGTGATTCCTTTAAATATCTCTTTTTCTGCTTTTTCAAGATCTCCGCCATGCCAATAATAGTACATGGCAATATCTTTTAGTTGATCAATTCGATAAGATGTAGGTTCATCCGTTCTTAAAGAACTTACATTTGGGTTTTCTGAAGTTGTAGAAGTTGTTGGAACAGAAGTTGTCGCATACGCTGTTGCAAACGTTAATGTAGACAAAACAACAGCTACAGATAAACCGAGTTTCTTTTTCAAGTTTTTCATTGTGTCGATACCTCCTTATTTTATTTTCAGGGATTATCTGCACATTGCGACCATCCCAGCAACAATCTAACATTTTCTTATTTATTTATCGCGAAGATAGGGTAAATATCTTGTAAATTACTCCTATTTCTCTTTCGGCAAATTTCAGGCATGTACTAACAATAAAAATCGCTAAAATGAGTTCTCCAACACCCGACAGTTTACCATAAAGAATGGCGCATTCTTCTTGAATGAAGAAACTCACTGCCTTTTATGTGAACACGAAATGAAGAAGAACAAAATCGTCCATTTGGCTATATCGGGATCAAAATCTGTATGTTGGAAAAAACAAAGGGGGTATTCATGATATGTATCCCCCTTTTGATTGACTTTATTCATTGTAGAGTCCTCAATCGACCTACTTCTTAAGATGATCGTGTTTATTTCTTACTCCGCTTTAATCCGCAAATCAAATCGGGTGGTGCCAGGTACTTATAAATATCATTCATGATTTTCTTTAATGCTGTTTAAATATTCTTTTAAGATTTCCTTGTCATCGTCATCCTCTGGAATGAGTCCCAGATACTTATATTCCCAGATGATTTGTTGCTCATGAGGGTCAACCTTAGAAAGATCATTATAGCTGTAATCAATTTTAAAATTACCTTCATTATCAAGTATCAAGGTAAGATTTGACCAAGGCTGATTTGAATTGATTTTGAATTCATTCCATAGTTCTTGCAATAAGTCCAATAATTGATACCACAATTGGTCATATTCGTTTTCATCAATATCAAACAACTCAGGAATATCATGACTGTATACAGGTTCATCACTCCCAACTGGGTAGTAAAAGAAATAAGATTTACGTACTCCTTCGGTTATTTCCGCATACAAATAAACTTTAGTCCAATCCTCCGGTATTGTTTCAATAATGTTCTGTGCGATCGCTTGATATATACTGTCTAATTTAGTTTCATCCACCTGATTTCCCTCCCGAAACAATTTCAAAATCGACTCTTATCCATCTGCCTTTTCCAATCTTATATTTTATTTCAAAGCTATCGGGACGTTGAGAGTCACCCGAATATTTAGGCTTAATTTTTACCTCTACTGATTTTTTTGACCTAAAGCCTTGGCCCATGTGTTCTCAAGTTTCTTCCATTCTCCTTTATTCAAATTTCCATTCATAGGAACTAGGTTATCAAGACCACCCGAACCTTTAAATATAGTTGCTATTAAATGTCCGCCTTCATCATCTGGTAGTCTATCTTCTCTACCCGCCACCTTCTGAGCATGATTATTTCTTTTGGACTCCCCCAAGTTAAGTTTACCTTCAGCACTGACAATACGTCCTTTGTCATCGGTTCTATAAGTGTATCCTGTAGGAGTTGTATACTCTACATTTGTTTTGAGTACCTTTCTTCGTCCTTCTCTGGTGTAATGCTTCCATAGTTAACCTTGGCATGGGTATTAGGTGATGTAGGTTTACCCGTCCCCTTAGCAACAACACCCGATCCTTTTCTAATCACTCCATCCCCAGCTTGACTCATCGAAATACGCATAGAGCTGACGGATTCTTCAGTGATTCCTATCATCTGTCCACTTGGCACCGCTCCAACTCCTGCGAGGGAGGGCTGCCATTGGACAAATGGAACGCTGTCAAGAAGATCGTCCCATTGCTTTTTGAACAAACGGATCGTGTTGGTAATCGGCGCCTTTACGACTTGGTGGTATACCGCTTGAAGGACAGGCATAACTTTATCATAGCGGAGAACATGTTTCGTTTGCGAGACCAATTTGGAAACATCGGCTGCTGCTTCTGCCACTTTCGCTCTTTTGGCCCCTGCTTTGCCAGCCATTCCTACCACTTTTGACGGTGTGATGGACAATCCCCGAAACAGGATGTCCCATCCTGAAATCCGTTCTCCGGTCACTAGATCATATTTTCAAACAATCGCTACACATCGTACCAGCCATTGAAAAAGGAGACCCAAAATAATATGCTAATTTACTCCTCTTTATATTTTGCAGGAGTCGGAAATTTTTGTTGTTTCCATCCTTCTTTGTCGTGTTTCAAGCGTTCATACATGTCTTTCCGCTCCGCTAACATTTTGTTATATACAAAGCGAACGCAACCAAATGTTTTGATGAGCAATGGTTCCTATTCTTTGGTTGGGTATAGACGGAACTTATAGGCTTTGTTGGCCATATCCAATCCCCTTACCTCATCCTTGATTTTCTATATATTTATTTATTGCTTCAATGGGTGAACCACCTGTTGTCAGTAAGCAATAACTTCTTGACCAAAAATATTCTTTCCAAAGTTTCCTTTTCACTTGTGGAAATTGTAGAACTTGCACTTTTATAAGCGTTGATAAATTTGGGTAGTTCACTATTTGGATGTGCCTTGAACAAAAACTAAAATTATTAACTTTCATCTGCCCAAATCCCGTACCGACTTATTGCATGAATAACTTCATCCCAATTTTCCCTTCTACAATTAGTTAGAAGTTGTTTAATTTTACTTTCTATCCTTGGAAGGCTATAATCACTAGTTATTAAGTATCCTCGTCCTATGTCTATTTCAAGAGTATCATTTAAATTTTTTGCAAGTCTTTTGGGGCTTATAATATGAAACCTAAATAATTCATATTCGTAGGGATTTTTACTTCCCTCTTCACCAATATAAGCATCTAGACAAACATAAAAATCATCAGGTTCTTCTCCCCAGTCATCGCACATGACATCTATCCCTTTTAGTACAGGAATAATCATCTTGACATCATACCCCTAACTTTACTTTATTATCAAACTTTAACGTACAAAATAAGTTGGATTCGTGCAGTAATCTGCCCCGCTAGTTGAAAAACACCGGCTACCATTAAATTATTTTTTGGGCACCGGCTAAAACTTCCTTTACTTTTTCCACATCATCAATAACATAAAGAGTTGCACCTAATTCCGAACAGTATATCAATACATTCTTATTTTCACTTTCAAGCAATAAAGCAAAATCTGTTTGGATTTGTTCTTTACATTTTTCCTCAGCAGAAAATGCTTCATATTCCTCGCGATAAACACTCAATCTTGGATGATGAATTTCAGTAAATCTAATATAATTAACATCTCTATATCGCCAATCGTTCTTTTCTTCAGAGTAGTATTCTAATAATTCTTCACGATAGTTCTCGTCATAACATATAGAGATTCGATCAATTTCACCCCAAAATGGATGGTCATATGGTTCATTCATAATTGAAAATGGTTCTTGTTTTTCGTTAATTAACACAACATGTGAGGTTTCATTCTCTGAGTTTTGATAAAAAGAACGAACATATACAGTCAGCTTTTTACTACTTATTAACTTTTTGATATCTTGTTCGGTTAATAATAAATTTGCTAAAACCACAGCGACCTCCTTAGTGATCAATATCTTCACTTCTTAGCCAGTTTATCACTTCTCTTGTTCAACTGATATGAACGAAAATGTCAAGCTCACAGCCAAACTCTTTTGAAATGTAATCAAATGATCCGTTTTAGGATAAGGATAACCTTTTTTCAGCTTACCAACTACTGGTCCTTTCTCGCTGATTTGTCAAGGGTGGGGTTCCCTTGACAAATCAAAGCGATGAAAGGATATTATGATGCAGCTGAAAAAAGATGAATTTGAAATCTTGGCACGAAGGCAAAATACGTTGACGGCGGTTTACAGTCTGATATTCGCGGGTTGGATACCGCATTTCAATCCTATCCGTCACGGAGCTGCCTCGGACTAACCGCGTACGTTCGGTTATGCAACCTAGTACATAGTTGAAGATGAGGGTTCTCCTTACCGGGGATTTTGCCTCCGAGCCAAACCTTCAAAATTTGTTACATGTACAAGCAAGAACCTATATATCATCCATTTCCACTAGAATTTAAGCCACATTTATTTCATTCAACTTCTTCTCCTCAATGTAACAACCAATCGCCCAAATGAATCCAATCAGCTCTCTCGCGACAGCGACCGCAGCCTGCTTTCCACTTTTTCCACGAGAGGTGATACGATAGAATTTTTTATGAAGACGGTTTTGTGCTTTCCAAGAAATTCGTTTCACTTCAGGATCTTGTCCCTCTTGTCGTTTCAATAACTCTCCTTTTACAGAAGGAGTGTGGCGGTATGACCAGGCAGATTCACAAAGGACACGGCGAATCTGGGCATTTCCAATCTTCGTGATGGAACCCTGCCAACGGCTGAATCCACTGGAATATTCCTTCGGAACAAGACCGGCATAAGACATTAACTGTCTGGCACTGGAAAACCGTGAAAATTGTCCAATTTCTGCGACTAACGTCACCGCCGTTACTTCCGCGATTCCCCTTAAGGTTTGAAGTGCCTGGATTACAGGTGCGTGTTCACTATGAATAGCTTCCTGATGAATCTCTGCCTCGATTCGCTTCATGCGGTCCTCTATTTCTTTAATGGCGTGAAGATACTCCTGAAACACGATACGCAAGGATGGCTTTTCAAACTTTAAGGTATTGAGCCAATTCCGGTGTTTGACCGTCCAATTCCGTGTGCCTTGAGGAGGTCGGATGTCGTTGCGAAGCAGGAAATGAACCAATCTCTGACGAGCCCGTTGCAAATCCTCTTTCACATCATGTCTCGCCCGAATTAAATCTCGTAACGCTTCATGGTCTTCATCCGGAGTCCAAACAGGTGTCAATTCCCCAGCTCGAAGAAGCTGAGCTAATCGCAACGCATCCCTTCGGTCTGTTTTGACACGGTCACCAGCCCGGCGAGGAATAAGCGTAGGTGCCACTACAATACAATCAATTCCCATAGATAAGAGTAATCGAACAAGTCCATATCCGGTAGATCCAGCTTCGTAACACACATGGAGATTTTCAGGGTTGCCTAGTTTTTTCATTAATTTACGAACAGATTCAGGATTATTGGGAACATTACCGTGAAAACGCGGCTCTCCACGTCCAGCCTCTGCCACTCCAACAGAAATCATTTCCTTCGATACGTCTAAACCAACGAATTTTTGTACATCCTTCATAATAATTAGCTCCTTTCGTTTGTAGCTCTACACTTGGTAGATGGTATTGGTTATGCATTACCATTATGGACAAGTGCAATCTACGTTAAGCGAACTGGAGCTTTTTCGTTCATTATGACTAACGGGTGCGATAGTTCAATTAACCGCTCTTATCATGGGCGGTTTTTTTAGTCAAAAAATCAACAATAAACGATAACAGAGCAAAAAAATTAAACATAGTGCATAGAATAATTTTATAAATCTGCGAAGGGGTGAGAAAAATGTACTATGTTCCTTTTATGTATCCATATCCATATCCTTATTATGTTAACGTACCAATGTATAACTATGGAAGACAGCCTGTTTACTGGACTATTCCCAATGAGATAGGGCATGCTAAACGATTGGGTTTTTTACAATCATCAAAGGGAAAAGATAAAATTGAGTTAAAAGATTATGGACCAGAACCGTTTGTAGTTAATATCAATAAGGCTACGAAGCAAAACAATACGTATCGTACCGCTTTATGGACAGGAAATCATTTGCAAGTTACATTGATGAGTCTCAATGTGGGCGAAGATATCGGTTTGGAAATGCACCCTAGCGTTGATCAATTCTTACGTATTGAACAAGGTCAAGGGATTGTTCGAATGGGCAAGAGTAAAGATAATTTAAACTTTGAAAGAAAAATCTATGATGACTCTGCCATTATGATACCTGCTGGAACATGGCACAATGTAATCAATACAGGTAATATCCCGCTAAAACTTTACTCGATATATGCTCCTCCTAACCATCCATTTGGTACTGTTCATGTTACCAAAGCAGATGCATTGGCTGGGGAAAAAGGCTACGGTCATGGCAATGGAAATACAGTTATTTTTGGCAGGACTCCAGATGAATGGATACAGTACACGGAATTTTTGGTAAATGAAGGATTAGAGGATGTTAAAAGAGGAATAAATTTAACACACATTCTTCAAGAATTTATTCTAATGGGAGTTCTTGTAGGGAAAGGGTATTCTCCAGAAAGAGCATATGAAACAGTAGAAGAATGGGAACGTACAGGAGAATCCAAACTTCTTCAACAAAGCAAAAAGCAGAGATTGTGAAGGTTTCTACTTCAACTAACGGGGTGCGATAGTTGAACAAGACATACAAAAAAGACCGATTGATTTCGGTCTTTTTCTATGGTTTAAAAATCAACATTAGAATTTAATAGATCCATTTAATAAGAAAAAGACTAACTACTCGAACCGTTAGCTAACACTGTTCCGTCAACTGGATTTAGGATTTGTTCTAATTTTGTTCGGATAGCGTTTTTGAGCATGGATCTTAAATTTTTATACTTCTTCTTAGTCAATGGACAACGATATTTTTCATCATCATAAATAACCTCATTTTTTAACTCTCCATCTTCATTGAAAAACAACGTATATATTTCGTTGATTAGTTCATTTTCTTGCTGTATGAATTTTATTGTTTCACTTTCGTATCCCTTGATCACTTTTTCGAAAATTGTTTTAAAATCTTTAACAGACATCTTTTTCTTTAATTTGTGCTCCGTTGTTTTTGGTGTTTCATTACTACTTTCTTGTTGATTCTTATTTTTTAATTCTTGATACATCTCATCTAATTCTTGATAAATCTCATCTATTTGCTCATATAAACCGATTAAAAAAGCATTTTCTTCTTCCAGCTTTTGAATTTTAACCGTTAATTCAGTGATTTGCTCGTAAACCAAGTTCAACTCATCCTGCATATTAATGAGTTGATTTTCTAATTGATTCTTCTCCTCCATGAGCTGTTTAATTAATTCTTCCGAGTGAGTGCTATCACCTTTAACTTCTTCGGAATCCAATTTATTTTGTTTTTCACGATGGTCACTCGCCAACATTGAAAAAGAGTTTTCTACATACCATTCATAAACTCCCATTACCTCAGGTAACCCTGGTCTGTGTTCTTCAATAAACTCGAATAAATCATCGTGATGAATTCGCCAACCCTCCTTTCGGTTTGCTGAACGTTCTGCTTTAATCTTTCCTTCTCTGATCCAACGAGTAACCATCTGAATTGAGTCAGTAATGTAATATTCCTGAAGTATTTTTAGTGCTTGGTGAACATTATATACTTTCATCTCCTTCTCCCCTACTCGAAATGATTTAAAATAAAAATATGTCGGTAATGTTATACCTATGACATTACCTAAGTAATTTTAGGAAAATAAAAAACGTCCAGCTTGAGAAGCCAGACGTTTCATTTCGCTAAATTAAAAATTATTTATTTAATCCTGACACCAATCTACAGCAACATCATTACATTTGTACCATCAATAAATTCAAGATCAACACCATTTCTTTGACAATGCAATAGAAACATTTGTATGTCTGTTTTATTCCTTGAAATTCGGAAATAACTTTTTTGAAATCAAGTTCTTAGTGCTAAAAATTTGTTGAGCTAACGGAGTTCGATAGTTGAATAAAATAAGCACAAAAAAGCTACCTTATAATCATAAAGTGGCTTTTCATTGGTCGAAAATCAACAATTAACGATAACAGACAGCCATGCTAATACAAATTGGCACATCGATGAATGAAATAACAGTAAAAGTTATCCACACTTATTTCAGGATAGAGCCTTTATTTTCACATAACTCCCTATAACGTAAATATTCCTCCTACTTTTCGGTTCATCGAGGTAAGCATTGTTGTTACAGCTCCAACCACGGTCACCACTACAACCGAATATAGAAAAATATCAAGCCCAACAATCCAGCTTCCACAAAGAATCACGATTCCATCGATGATAAAAATAAGAATGCCGACATTGTAGTTCGTTAACCTTGAGATAAATTGTGCTAATAAATCGGTTCCCCCAGTGCTTGTTTCGTGACGTAACATCAGCCCAATTCCCGCACCGACAAGTGCTCCACCGATGATGGCACTGAAAAGAATCGGCAGCTCAAGTGCGAACAGTGCCTGTCACTGTTCGCCAATCGGCCGGCATTTTTCGTTTTTAACATTTTTTGAGAAGTCTCCCACCTCTAAACGAGGTATATGTGGGAGAGGTTCATAATAAGGAATGTATGCTGTTAAAAGCTAAAATGCCAACTATTGTTCCAAGCAGGCATCCTGCAAGGACATCAGATGGATAATGCAGTCCTAAATAAATTCTTGAAAGAGCGACACTAATGGCAAGGGGTAGAAGCAAAAAAGATAAGTGTGGAAAGGCTAGCAAAAATGGAACTACCACTGAGAATACAGCTGTTGTATGTCCAGATGGAAAGGAATGGTCTTTCAACGGGTTTTGTAATACTTTTGTTTCATCTAATATTAAATATGGTCTTTGACGAGGATAGAGACGTTTCATGATGGCAACAGGGATATGACTTATCGTTAAGGCACAAGCGCTTGCAACAGCGGTCATGCGCCAATCTTGCGGGAATAGGAATATAGCTAATATTACTGTTAAAATCGAAAAAGTCGCTCCGCCAATATGGGTAATATAACGGAAATAGAGATTTAAAAACTTGCGGTCAAAATGGCGGTTGATACTGCGGAAAATACGACATTCTAAATCGTAAACATGATTCAGAAATTTTGCCATCATTGCTCGCACTCCTTTTAAAAAATTGCTCATTTATATAATAAAAAAATAATGTTTAGATAATACGAATTTACTGTAAAAATTGTAAGTTTTTTGTTTAGTTAGAACGAAAACTACGCTTCATTATTAAGTGCGGTTTTCGCATGATTATTTTTGCTGTAATGATTTATAAAATATTGACCTTTCTCAACGTATTCGCGGCGGATTCGTTTCATTTCACGTTTATCTGTTAGTTCGCGAATGACTTTTGCTGGACGGTCAAAGGCAAGTTGTATATAGGGAGATTTTTTCCTTGAGGAACGAAACTGCCGGCGCCGACAAATGCGCCTTCACCAATTTCTGCTCCGTCTAAAATAATCGCCCCCATACCGATTAACGCGTTTTTTCTAATAATGGAACTGTGTAAAATAACTTGATAACCGACTGTTACATCGTCTTCAATAATAAGTGGATGATTTGGACTTTGGTACAAAACCGAGTTATCTTGAATATTGACACGGGTGCCGATCATCTTATACAATTTTTTGACATCTTCTTTCGCCTTCAAATACAACCACTGCTGACAATTTCGCCAATTAACCAAGGCTTATTCTTTTCATGAATACCGTATTTCCTCAAGGGACATTTCATCCTAGCCATCGAGATCCAAATCCCTCATGATTTAGATTTTTCAATAATCTGGAAGTTTTTCCCCCATTATCTAATCTCTGAATACATCATAAACTCCGCGTTTTTGTAACATACTTTACTTATCTAATAAAACGAGAGAAGGAAGATGATCATGAAGAAAGTGATATTGCTTCTAGTTGATTCATTAATGCCTGACATACTGGAAAATTGCTTGCAGCAAAGAACAGTTCCGGCACTTCAATTTTTAGTTGAGCGGGGAAGATATTGGTCTAATTGCATTACAAGTTTTCCTACAATGACTGCTTCGGTTGACTGCTCATTGTTAACAGGTGCATATCCTAATGTTCATCGGGTTCCTGGACTCGTTTGGTATGATCCTAAAGAAAAAGAAATTATTAGTTATGGAAATGGATGGAAGTGCGTAAGCAAACTCGGACTGTCCAATTGTGCCAAAAATGTCCTTTACAACCTCAATGAAAAACATTTAAGCAAACAAGTTTCGACTATTTTTGAGGAACTGGCGATGAGAGGAAAAACATCGGCTTCCATTAACACAATGGTCCACAGGGGTGTTAAAAAACATCGGGTTCAGCTTCCTTTTTTGCTCGACTTAACAACAAACAAGATTCCGTTTTCGTGAAGAAATTTCCGGTCCTGATGTCATGACATTGGGGGCAATGGTTCAAACGGATATACAAAATATCCCGAAGCAGCTGCAAGGATTTAAACAATTGTACGGAATCACCGATGCTTATGCCGTATCGGCAACTAAGTCGCTCATTCAATCTGGGAATGCTCCAGATTTTTTGCTCGTATACCTTCCGGACAACGACCATCGGATACATAAGAAAAGTCCCGATCATGCAGAGGAATCTTTGATACAAGTGGATAAATGCATACAGCAGATTTTAAATACGTTTCATTCCTGGGATGAGGCACTTGATCAGTTTGTATTTATTGTCACCAGCGACCACGGGCAAACGAAAATTGGAAAAGAAGAAGAGTTTAACATTGATCTTGATGTATTGTTGGAACGATTTCATAGTCTTCAATTAGGTGAAGATGTGAACGATCACGATATTGTCGTTTGCAACAACGAGCGAATGGCTTATATTTACCTTTTAAAGCCAAACTTAGAGGAGAAAATCTTGCAGCAATTGTTATCTGAAACACGAATTGATATTGTCGCAACAAAAAAGAATGGAGGAGTTCGGGTAAAAGAAGGGGGATCGGGGAGAGAAATCTATTTTAAACCGAATGGTCAATATGTCGATATTTATGGATCATCATGGGAAATTAATGGGGAATGGACGGTCCTTGATCTGCGACTTCACGAGGACATTGTCGATTATGGAGATTATCCTGACGCACTTTCAAGACTATACGGAGCCATGTATTCACAGGAGATACCCATGACTGTAGTTACAGCCCGGCCAAGATACGAATTCAAAAGCCAGTTTTATCCCATTCATTTAGATGGCGGAAGCCACGGCTCTTTACATAAATACGATTCAACAATTCCCCTTATCATAACCGGTACGAAACACCCCGTGAAAGAACCGCCAAGGTTAATCGATTTAAAGGACTTTGTTATTAAGCTTTTTGAAGAATAGACACGTTCAAACGATTCCCCAGTAATGAACCTCTCCCACCTACATTTCATTGAGAGGTGAGAGTTTCTTACCACCTCCATCGAAGAAGCTTCTGCGTAGAAGAAGGCGGTCTCCTTCTACTCGATATCTGCATCGGAAGTCTTCTTGATGGATTCCGTAAGCAACATCGGCCCTGCATCGATGGGGCTGTCCAACCCTTCTACTACTTCTTGCTTACGCAATCCGTAGATACGTTTGATTATAGAACATATGTTCGTTTTTATGAATCAAAAACCTCCCGATTCATCTCCCTCCTTCACTCCGTTTAGAGAAAGGGAGGCTTCTCGGGAAAAATGTTAAAAACGATAAATAAAAAAATAAATAATGAACATAATGTAAAAAGCCAATAATAACTTTCTTTTTTACGTGCAAAAGGAGGAACAAATGGAAAATCGAGTTTTTTATATTGCCCTAGGAGATTCCCTCACTGCCGGAGTAGGTGCTTCTACACATGAACGGTCATTTGCGGCCAGTTTTTTTCAATCAATAAAACAAACGAAAGAGTGCCAGTACATGAATTTTGGTAAACCAGGGAGAAGCAGCGGGGAATTGCTTCAATTTCTTACTGATTCCGAAATACGCGACTTATTGAAGAGGGCCACCCATATTACGATTACAATAGGCCGAATCGATTTGATTCGTGCTTATCAGAATAACGTTAATTTATTGGGATACATTAGTACGATTCAAACGTTAAAACAAAATTTGACACATATATTACACAATATAACTGAAACAAACCCAAATACTCATATATTCCTGATGGGGCTTTATAATCCTGGCACCCCGGATCATAAATTAAGTTAGCCAATCAATTAATTCAAAGGATAAACAAATTTTATGAAGAAATAGCAAACGATTTTAATGTACATGCCATTAACCCTATGGATTCTTTTTTAAACAAACCTCACCTATTGGCAGACGAAGTTCATCCTAATGATTTAGGATACAAGGTCATAACCGATTTGTTTCTAAGTAAACAAAAGTTGTCAGTTTCCACGTAATTATCTAGTGTAAGCTACCTTTAACCAAGCATTTAGTGAATTCACAATAGGGTCCTCAGTACAAAAACTGTATTGTACTAAAAAGACGGACCTATCCTGTCTATTCTGTAGTACTTCAATCATATTATGTGTTGCACATTTCAGAACTTAACTGGTTTCCTTTAGAGTCTCTAATAAGAAAGCCAATAACACTTTATTAGTACTTTTACCAGTTGTTTGGCTATTTGCCCATAAAGTGTCTAGCGAATGTGGTGCCATCATCAGTAAAATAGCAAGTCCTTAAAATTAGATGAATTAGTAAGGAAGTGTAATTCGTGAGTAAGAAAGTATTAATCCTATCAGAAGCCATTGGTAGTGGTCATACAAAAGCTGCGGAAGCGTTGGTACAAGGAATTTCTTATCTTGCACCTTCAATCCAAACAAAAATTTTAGAGGTGGGGCAAACACTCCATCCTCTTACCGCAAAACTGCTACTTAATACTTACCTCAAAATAATCGTCCGGTCTCCTTCATTATGGAGAAAAATGTATCGCTATAAACAAACCGAGCCTCTTTCTAATTGGAAAAAATTTATTATTTTTCAACTATTCCATCGACAAATTGAAGTTCTTCTTCATCAGGAAAAACCTCACCTTATTATTTGCACCCATCCATTTACCAGCTCATCTGCATCCTTACTAAAGAGGATGGGTTATAATTTCACACTTTGCTCGGTGATAACGGATTTTCATGTTCATGGGGCATGGGTCCATCAAGAGGTAGATGTATATTTGGTATCGAGTGAGGATGTGTATAATCAATTAATAAATATGGGAATTCCAAAAGATCGGATTGTAGTAACGGGCTTGCCAATAAGGTCAAATTTTTGGATAAAGAAAAACAAACAGGAAATGCGAAAAAAATTAAAATTAAAAAATATTCCTACCGTCATAATCATGGGAGGAGGATTAGGATTAGGCGGAATTCAGCCACTTGCTCATGCGCTTTTAAAATGGAAAGAAAAAATTCAGGTAATCATATGTACTGGATTAAACAAAACACTAAGAACCGCATTGTTAAGAGATGAAATGTTCCATCATCCTCATTTTCACATTTTAGGGTTCGTTAACGACATTGACGAGTGGATGGAAGCGGCTGATTTACTTATTACAAAACCGGGCGGATTGACCTGTTTTGAAGCATTATCAAAGGGGCTGCCTATGTATATATATCAACCAATCCCTGGTCATGAAGAAAAAAATTGTGATTTTTTAATAAATAATCATTTGGCTATAAAAATTGATGATACAAATCATATTGATATTTTGATCGAAAAATTACTGTTTTCTCCACAAGAGTTGGAGTTTTTACACAATAAAATAAGGGAATTTCAACAAAAAATAGACCCATTGGCAAGTGCCAAATTTATTGTTAACCAGCTTATTCCGTAAAGTATTTTGTAGATGATGTGACATAAGAGGCTGCCCCTAAAGCAAAATGGCCCCCTCCACAACACAATATAAAGACATAAAATTATATTGTGAAATGCATGTGAGGTCAAAACCGCCCCTTTAAAAAACAGTATGAATTAAATAATAATGATGAACCTTTCTGAAGGTTATGACATTGCGAACAGTGCCTGTCACTGTCCGCAATGCGTTTTGTAACACGTTCCTTTATTTTGTTTTGAAGAAGATCCATCTGTCTAAGTCTTTCCGTAAGATCGATGAAGAGGCGTCATTTTTCTGTACATATTGAATTGAGCTAGATGGATCCCCTTAGAATGAACTCTTGTTTCTTTTCGCAAATGCTTCATCATGTGCTATTCTAATGATGGAAAAAGAAAAAAATAGAAAAGGTGCTTTTTATGAAATCATACATAGTCGTTGGAGGCGGAATTTTAGGAGCGTCTACCGCTTATCACTTGGCAAAAGAAGGAGCTGCTGTAACGTTAATAGACAGGGGTGACAAAGGTCAAGCAACGGATGCCGCAGCTGGAATTGTTTGTCCATGGGTTTCCCAGCGTCGAAATAAGCTTTGGTATCGTTTAGCGAAAGGCGGAGCGAGATTTTATCCTGCTTTAATCGAAGAACTGAAATCCTATGATGAAACTGAAACGGGATATGAGCGTGTAGGAGCAATCTGTCTCCATACAGATGAAGAGAAGCTTCAAAAGGTAGAGGAAAAAGCATTACAACGTCGTGAAGACGCACCGGAAATGGGCGAAATTACGCGACTGTCTCCGAAGGAAACAAAAGCGCTATTTCCGCCATTAGCAGAGGAGTATAGCTCCATTCATGTCAGTGGCGCCGCTCGCGTCAATGGAAGAGCACTTCGCGACTCCTTAGTTAAGGCAGCACAAAAGCTTGGGGCTACTTATATCAGAGGAAACGCAAAACTTATCCATGAAGGTGCTCAAGTAATCGGTGTCGAAGTAGAAGGAAGACAATATGTAGGAGATGCAGTCATTGCAACGGCTGGTGCGTGGTCAAAAGAGCTGCTTCTACCGTTAGGCATTGAATTTTTAGTGGTGCCGCAAAGAGCACAAATCGTTCACCTTGAAAGACCAGAACAGGATACAGACAACTGGCCCGTTGTCATGGCGCCAAATAACCAATATCTTCTTGCCTTTAAAGATGGCCGTATCGTTGTTGGAGCAACTCATGAAAATGAGGTTGGCTTCGATTGCAGAATAACGGCTGGCGGTTTGCACGAAGTATTGGACAAAGCTTTAACCGTAGCTCCAGGGCTGGCAAATTGTACTCATCTTGAAACAAGAGTTGGCTTTCGTCCATACACTCCTGGGTTTCTTCCAGTCTTTGGGACGCTTCCAGGTTTTAAAGGCATCTATGTGGCCAACGGATTAGGCGCATCCGGACTGACAGCCGGTCCTTACTTAGGTTCTGAACTGGCAAAGCTTGTGCTCGGAAAACCAACAGAATTAGACCCTTTTGACTATGATGTCGCTGGCGCCATAAAAAAATAGAATAAAACCCCGGAGTCAATAAGGAAAATACCATCGTAATTCGCTTTCGGTTTGGGTGACCGAACGGCTGCTTAAGCATAAATCCATTTTCGTGGCGAACAGTGCCTGGTACTATTTTCTAATACCCGTTCCGTTTTTGAATGGACACATCACATTAGACTTAAAAGATAGAACATTGCCCCGTGCAGCGCGATCAGAAAGCAGGGCAGCTGCTTACCAAAAAAAGATTACATCCATCAATTCTACAAGCCTTATCTTCCGTGAAAGCATCAGGTGTTTGCTTTTGTAATCATCCGTAATATATGAAACCTTTCCGCTTTTAGGACTACTCCTTCCCGTGTAGATTGGATGGCGCTTTGTAGGTATTCCACCTGTACTTTCAATACGCATTTTCCTCTTCCAAACTGGAAAAATGTTTGCGATTCTACATCCTCGTTGATCTTCCAATGACTCGCTACGTTGAACTTTCTTAACCTATTGTGCAATCTGGACATCACTCTTGATTCCAAAATGCTCACGGAGCTGTCGATAAGACCAGCCCTCCTCCAATTTCAAACAAATGACTTCCCATTTCGGCTCTTCTGTATATGTGTTAAAAGCTCCAGACCAAATTCTATCATATTATCGGCAAGCGTTTGATCCGTCTGTCTTATTGCCGCGGCCGTCCGATACAGCAGCTCCTCCGCTTCATTCAGCTTTTCTTCATAGCAGTGGAGCCAATGAATCAGCTCGTCTTTGAGCTCATAGATGGCATCAGAACCGATGCCGGTAATCTCCATCACTAAAGAGGGAAGTTCCCAGGAAAGCGAGGTCCGCGCACTCTGACAGGCGTCTTCTGCATCAGGGACGTGCTCGGCTACGGCTTCCAGCTCTTCCGGTTTGACTCGAATCGCAGTCATTGCAACTCCTCTATCTTTCGCCGAATTTGGGCGATTTCCCTGCTTATTTCATGAAGAAGATCGTCTGCAGTCGCATCAATATGTGCCTCGATTTGCCGCAAGTCCCCGTATACCAATTCATACGCTTCCCTCGACTCTCCTGCCAATACGGAACATACTCCTCATTTGCGCGATAAAATGCACGAGTGCCATCTTGAAATTCCTCGATCGCTTCTTCCACCTGTCCCTGATAGGACTTCAGGCAATCGACCATCGTCTCGTAGGCCTTGTGTTTCAATTCCCATAAAGACGTCACATTGATTTCCTCTCCCCCATTTACACACTATCTAAATGGTAACACAAGGAAAATGAGGATAAATCATGATATATTCCTGTTTTTCCAGATGACAATCAGGACTTTTTCCTTATCTATTATTCGGCTATGTGAAACATGTCAAAGTATCTTCGAAAATTGCCTTAGTTTAATACAAACTCAGTCAATCATGTTGTACAAACCGGTGGTATATTATGGGAAATTGCGCACAAATATAGAACAACCATTCAAGTGATTGTTAACGCAAACAAACATTTGTATATCGGACAAAATTAACGATCCCAACAAAATAATTAGTCTATCTGAAAAAAATTCAATATTAGTTAGGTTATACCGAATTTATTGAATGCACCATTTGGGGCACCAAATTCATCACCACTTATGACACCAACCAAAAAATCCTCTAAAGGTTTATGTGACAAGCTTTCTAAGCACAATGAACCTCTCCCACCTACACTCCGTTAAGAGGTGGGAGACTTCTCGGTGGACATGTTAAAAATCAAAATTATCTGGGTCTGGACCGACTCGATGATTCTGATTCAGGCCATCAATCCGCTCCATATCTTCTTCCGTTAACTCAAAATCAAATACCGATGCGTTTTCAATAATGCGATGTTCTTTTGTCGTTTTTGGAATGGTTACAACGCCGTTTTGTAAGTCCCAACGTAAAATGACTTGAGCAACAGATTTGTTATACTTATTTGCGATCTCTTGTAAAACCTCATTATTTAGTAATTGACCTTGCATTAATGGAGACCAAGCTTCTAGCTGAATCCCATGTTCCTGACAAAACGACTGAAGTTCTTTTTGGGTTAAACGTGGATGGTATTCCACTTGGTTCACCATTGGTTTAATTTCTGCGTCTTTCATCAAGTCTTCAAGATGATGGATTTGAAAATTACTTACTCCAATAGCTTTTACTCGTCCTTCTTTATAAAGAGTCTCTAATGCTCTCCATGCATCTTTATACTTACCTTCTACAGGCCAGTGAATGAGGTATAAATCTAGATACTCTAAACCAAGTTTATTTAAGCTCGTTTCATAGGCTGCTATTGTAGATTTGTATCCTAAATCGGTATTCCAAACTTTCGATGTCACAAATAGACCTTCTCTAGAAATACCAGCTTCTTTCATCCCTTCACGGATACCTTGTCCGACTCCCACTTCATTTCCATAAATAGCTGCTGTATCAATACTGCGATAACCATGTTTAATGGCTGTTTTTACAGCATTAACTAACTCGGGACCTTCTTCTACTTTAAACACCCCGATACCAAACCAGGGCATTTTTACACCGTTATGCAAAGTGGTTGTATCTTGTAAATTTTTTGCAACCATAAATTGACCTCCTAATTGTTATGAATTGAAATTGGATTCGAACTGTATTGCTGTCTACGTAAGTATCCGTCACCTCCCTTCAAACAACGTTTGCTAATTCTGGTTTAGATGTTAAATTTTACCAGATCAGAAAGCAAGCATAGTTGATAGCCATTGCATTCTGTAAACGTATGTTTTGTTATCATGTTCTTTTTCTTTGAAAGGTCAGGTTTTTCGAATTTCTATCCTTTATCTAAATTCTACGCTACACTTTTTTTGATCTTTTCGCTCTAGGGCTCGACTCCAATCTGTTAAGATAACAGCTCCTAGAACCATTAATGCTCCTATCCACGGTGTATGAATAAGTCCAATAGAATCGGTGATTACACCACCCAGGTAGGATCCAATTGCGATTCCAGCGTTAAATGCTGCAATATTAATCGCAGAAGCCACATCTACTGCACTCGGTACAAAACGCTCAGCTAGCATCACTACATATACTTGCAGTCCCGGCACATTCATAAAAGCTAACAATCCCATTAAGATGATCGTCATTAATGCAGCTACTTTAAATGGAGCCGTGAATGTTAAGATACAGAGCACAATGGCTTGCACAATAAACATATAAAATAATGCACCAATCGGATTTTGATTAGACAACTTTCCACCCATCACGTTACCAATCGCAATGGCTACTCCATAGATAAGTAGAATAACAGCAACTGTCCTCTGATTAAATCCAGTGATATCTTGAAGAAGTGGAGATAAATACGTAAAGACAACGAATGTACCTCCATACCCTAAAGCTGTAATAATAAATAAAAGTAATAAACGACCATTTGTCAAAAGTTTGAACTGATCGCCAAATGTGGTACGAGCGCCTTTTCGTAAATTCGATGGAACAAGAATACTGTTAGCGATGAAAGCAATAATGCCGACAACAACAATAAATATAAAAGCAAGCCTCCAACCGAATTGCTGCCCAATAAATGTGCCAAAAGGTACACCCGTAATAGTTGCTACGGTGAGACCTGTGAACATAATGGAAATAGCACTAGCTCTGCGATTTTCTGGTACTAAACTTGCTGCGATAGTGGATCCAATTGACATAAATACCCCATGTGAAAAGGCCGAAAGCACACGAGCAACTAGCAAAACACCAATACTAGTAGCACTAGCAGCAATGCTATTACCAATAATAAAAATAATCATAATCCAAAGTAATAAAGATTTACGTGACATATTAGATGTCACAGATGTCAGGATAGGTGCTCCAAAGGTTACCCCTAAAGCATATAAGGAAACGGTTAACCCCGCCGTTGAAACAGAAACCTGTAAATCTTGAGATATAAGTGGTAATAGTCCTACACTAATAAATTCTGTTGTCCCAATGGCAAATGCACTCACTGCTAATGCCAGCAATGCCAATGTACTTCGTTTTTTATCTAAAGTCATTTTTTCGCCTCCTAATCATTGTTTCAATCTCTGCAAACAAACTATATAAATAAAAGAGGATGGTTAAAACCGGCCGGCAAATGTTATTATGATATATATAAGTCACTTAGGAAAGTACGTACTTTTAAGTAATATAGATACTTAAAAGTGCTATAGATACTTTTTAGTACCTATTGATTAGGAGGAAGAAATATGCAGAAAAAGAAGTACAATATTCCCGTTGAAGCAACACTAGAAGTGATAGGCGGAAAATGGAAATGCGTGATCCTTTGCCATCTAACACACGGTAAAAAACGTACAAGTGAGCTGAAACGTCTTATGCCCGGCATTACACAAAAAATGTTAACTCAACAATTACGTGAGTTAGAAGAGGATGGAATCATTAATCGTATTGTTTATAACCAAGTTCCTCCAAAAGTAGAATATGAACTTAGTGAATATGGGTGGAGTTTAAAAGATATTTTAGACTCTTTATGTGCATGGGGAGAAAAACATATTACCAAGATATATGGTGATAAATTTGCTGTGTTAGAAGAGAGCGTTTTAAATGATAATCTGAAATAACATACATTGAATAGATGGAACTCTTTCATTCAGTAAATCTTATAAAAAAATTGGTTTAGCTTGATAAAGTTTTACAATCATCGTATTGGTGTAATCAACGGTGATAAAATTGGTTCTCCTGCAATTTTGGTGAAACCCTCTCGTGGTCATTATAGTAGTAAACTATTACCACAGGAGGGTTTATTTTATATCCTGTCAAGGTGAAACAGGAGATTTTCTGAGTTTTATTTAAAAGAGATTGACCTTTAATATTTGAAAAACGTTGATATTTCAAGGTTTTTCTAATTTGAATATTCGTTAGGTGATACCAAATTTATCGAATAGCACCGTTTCACCACCAAAATGGCACCAACCGTAATTTGGACGCTATTTTGAGTGCCTGCTATAAAAAACAAAAAGCTTAAAACCCTTGACCTTGATACACAAGGATTTCAAGCTTCTCTTAGAGATGATTCCGACTGAGCTCGAACCAGCGGCCTCCCCCTGTCAAGGCGCCGTTCTCCCAGCTGAGCTACGGAATCATGCTAATATATCGCTATTCTATTATAGTAACGAGCAAGTTTACTGAGATTTTCATCTTGTTTTTCAATAACTATGTGACCAATTTGTGACCACAAAAATTCAGCTCTTAAGCCTGTGAATAATGGTTTTCTTTTAATCGTTACACTTCAATTTCTAAGTCAAAAAAGACAGAGGGCTTTTATGCTAACGGGTTCACCTCAGGGAGGGAAATGTTAAATAACACATCAAATAGCAAGGTAATTAGCAACACATTTAACACAAAAATAACAACATAAGTCGCAAAGAAAAACGCTCCGTACACCGAGGTAATCAGAAAGATATGGCAAAGGTGACGAATAACTTCCGTCACCCCAGACTGTCTTGTAACGATCACATCCGTTGAAAACTAATTCGAAGAAATGTTATATACCATTGTCCAAGATGTTCCTGATGAACCACATTGTTTAAATCCGAGTTTCTTATAAAGTTGTACAGCCTTAATATTATTTGGGTCAACACTCAAAGATAAGGATGTATAGCCATCTTTCAAAGCTTGTTCAAATAACTTTTTCATAAGTAGAGTACCGATACCTTTACCTCTTTCAGCATCAATAACAGCTATCCCGAGTTCTGGAGTATTATCATCAACATATCCATATCCTTTTTGGTTTTCTTTAAATAAGCGATACCAAGCAGCACCAACAGGTTGATTATCCTTGTTAAGAGCAATTAAAGCTCTATCCCCTTTTCTCCCCCATCCCTCATGATATTTTTTAATATGTGGTGAATTTAATAGTTCTTCTTTAGGTGGCTTATTGTGTGGAATATAAATAGCTTCATACATCATATCCAATAAAAATTCATACTCATTTTCTTCTAAGTTTCTTATATGCAACAAAATTACTCACCTCACTATTTTATCTGTTACGAACATCTGTACTAATTCGACGTTTTAATCCCTTTTTTGAACTCTTCGCTAATTCAACAAACTCCCTTACCTCTCCGCTTTCCATCGACTAATCACCTTCAACAAAATTGTTTCTGGGTTAAAGTATATCAAAGTGCGATTTATTTCGGTGTCTTTTTTGTATGTCTTGTTCCACTGTCGCATCCGTTTGTTTAACAAGGTAAATAGTTAGGGTTATTATGTCTTTTGCATCCAAATAAATAACATCTTGTCTCAACAATGGGTTCATATTCCAAGGTAGGCTGTTTTCCTTCCATTATTTGCTTCGCCGAATTTCTCAAAAATTTTATTTCCGTTTGCAATTCATTCATGTATTCTTCTTTTCTTCCAGGCTCCCACTCTTCTTCGTCATCTACAAGAGTTTCCTGGATTTCTTTTAATTTATGCTTGATGATCGATTCAACAATATCTTCCATTTTATCTAATCGGCCAAGTTCCTTAAGCGCAAACAGATAAGGTGGTATCCAATCTACTTCATAAAAAAGTAAATCTAATTTGGAGTAAATATTAACAAATTCAGAATAATCTCCTGTAATGTAATAGATGTGAGCGATTTGGTCCTCAAAATTATCTTCTAACTCCTGATTAAGAATAAGTAATTCGTTTGCGTTTTTTAAAGCTTCCTCCCTTTCCCCTAGTTCCGCCAAACAGATGCCATAACTAAGTAATGGATACAAGCTGAAGTTATTCTCTTTCCTTTCTAAGTTCGCCTTATAAAAATACTCGGCTGCTTTTTCAAGAAATGATGTTTTATAATAACAAATACCTAAATTATTTAAGTTTTCTAAAGTAGGTTGAATACAGATCGCCTTTAATAATACCTCTTTGGCTTGATTATAATGATGGTTGGCTGTATAGATTTCACCCAATAAATTATACGGAAAATAGGATGATGGATTATGTTCGATGACCTTTTTTAAAAGCTCAATGGCTTCTTTTTCTTTAATTCTCCACACACCTTCCTCTAATGGTTCTCCCTCATGATAGTAGAAATACGCTAAATTATTTAGTGACTGTACATTTGGATAAATATCAGCCGCCTTTTTAAACTGGAAAAACGCCTCTTCATAATGGTTGATTTCCATTAATGCGATAGCTAAATCGTTTATTAAACAGACATTATTAGGTTCTTGCCTAACTCGTTCCTGTAATTGGTTCACTAATTGATGAAAATTATTCATAAAATTTTTCTCCTGATTTCCTTTAGATACTTTCCGTTAATAGTCCCATTCTCAAGCAGTTCCTTATGTGTTCAAAACGTTTGATAATCCTTATAAAACTCTGATAAATGCCACCCATCATGGCTACAACTTATCGAATATTCTTGTCCTTTATATACAAAATGTATTTCATGACCAATTTCTAAATCATTTTCTAAATCTTCAAACGAATAATCCATTCTTATAACAACTCAATCAAATAATGGTTAACTTCCATTTTATCATTTCTTCCTCAACTATCCTGGTCCCGTTAACTCAACAAGAAAAAGGAGCTGTCGCAAACAACTCCCTTATTTCACTCTCGCACCCGTTAGTGAAAAAGCTTATTTTTTCTTCAAAGCTTCTTCGTACTGTTTTCGGTCAAATACAAAAGGGCCTAATTGATTGTAATTCCAGTAACCCCCCGCAGATTCAGGTCCCCTATGAGGCTGTTCAAAATCACTCCATGTTACCATCTCTTCATTAACAGTTATTTTTGCTACAAAGGGCCAACATTCTATAACACCACACCTGCATCCCAAAATAGCTGATTTACCCTCATAAAAGTCTAACTCATATACAGGTTCACCCAAAAAAATGGAGAGAAGGGAGAAAAACTATCTCTGGCGGAAGCCCCATGTAATCTCCAGCTATTCTACCTGCAAAAGGGGACTCGTGTTCCTTTAAAATTTCCACTAGATTTACACCATCTATGAATATATCCACAAATTCTACATCATCGTTATTCTTAACAACAAACTCAATTCTGTTCATATACTCCTCCAAATAACCAACTAACGAATCCTATTAGCTGAATAAGAATCATTTTTTATTTTTATCACTTTTTTCAAAAAGATAAAGAATTAAAAATAAACCTCCAAGACCTAAAGGAACATATATGAGGAAATAGTAAATGTTTTTAGGTATTTCAAAGAGATTGTCTAGATAACCCCAAAGAACCGCCCATAAAAATACAACAATGTATTTCAACCAACTTTTCATTAGAAATTTAATCCCTTCTTTTCTCGTCCCATACCTCTTCTTAAACTAACCTGCTCCGTAGTTGAACAACTCTACTCCTTTTTGAATTAACCCCCCTTTAGTTGAATAAAACAACTATTTTTTTCGTCCATAACTCGGTTTTAATTTTTTAGGGTCTAACGGAGGTAAACGGAATAGTTTATTTAAGAAGTCATCAAAAGAGGAGGCTATTTCAATAAATTCCCAAGTTATCTCTTCTGTTGAGTAATTCTCCCTAATATAAAGGATTGGTGGATTACTTTTGGTACTACGATAATCTAATACCAACCAATGATGAAAATCATCCCATAATACAAAAAATTCTTGTGGAAGTTGAGCTTCTTTCAATAACTCCTTTGATGACATAATACTTCTTCCATCGTTTGGGTCAAGGCATATCCCCTCTATATAAGATATTCTTTCCTTTTGTCCATCAGGTAACATAAAGTATGGATAGTTTAGTTCGCCGCCGTTTTTTTCCTTTATCAACGCAATATAAGACAAGGGTAACTTTACACCTAAAATATCCTCTGCTTTCTTGATTATCTCGTCGCTTATTGGATACATAATTTGCCCACTGTATTCTCCATTTTCTTTCCAGAAATCTTTGCCTTTATAAAACTCTTGCTTAATAAATAAACACCTCCGTAAATTAGTTTGTAACTATGATTATACCGGAAGTTCTCATTTATTTTTAAGTCTTACATCAATCAGGAAAAAAAGGATGGAACTGATAATAGCAGAGATTCCTAACCGATCTAAGAAAAATATTGTAATGAGACCAAAGAAAACGTGAATTGAGAATGAAAAAAGCAACTGTTTTCTTCCTTCCATACTCTTTGTTATATATTCAGCAAAGAGTGAGACTGGTAATCCGTATACGAAATTACCAATCAAAGCGTAAAATAAAATGAAGGGTGCAGATATAATTGCTTCTGATAATGCATCTGTATAATCTTCATAATCTTCTATGAGACTAAGACTAAAAACTTCAAGACCTATTGTTAGAAGAATAGATGTATATAAAGCCGCTAAGGCTTTTCGCTTAAACAATTCATCACCTTCTCTGTGTTCGTTATTTATAATTGCGTTTCCTAAATATAATATTGGCATTCAAATAAAAATACAATAATGGTTTGGTAGCTTTAACTATTCTGCGTCGTTAGTACAATATGAAAAAGCCGCCAATTATGGCAGCTGGATCTTCGACTCTTGCACCCTTTTATGAACCAGGGAATATGGTTTCTTTTACCATTCTCTCCATTCTTCAGTTATGTCTTCTTCGGATTCTAAGCCAGCTATACGCGCAGCTTCAGTAATAAACTCACATAGTTCTTCTCTCTCCATTGTTTCAATAAAATAATCATATTTGTCATTTAATTCATTTAATCTAATTACCACTTCTTTAACACATTCCAGTATGTCTTCCTCTGTCGGCTTATCTCCAAGTTTTTTTAAGTTGTTGATGTAAGAATCAAGAACCTCATTAGTTGCACTGATATTTTCGTCGGTAAAAAGGTCATCATCTTCATCCATTCTTTGTTTCCATTCTACTGTTGGTTTATTTTTTGCTAGTTCTTCAAAAGTCATAATATCCTCCCAAAAATGTGTTATTTTATCTTATATTACTTTTCTTTAATTATAATGCAAAGGAGTTGCCGCAGTTACTCCCACTCCTAACTCAAACACCTATTAGTTGAATAAGACTTTATAAAAGACTTAACTCATTTTAAATAAAAGGTTTCTTCTTTGTCATCCCATTTTATAGTAACTTTTATAGGTTCATCTTCTCTAGTTACTGCACACCCAGAACAAGAAGAAGGTATTCTAATGGTTGCCCCTTCATGGTTATCATCTTTTAGAACAGTTTCACCGTCATTAATAATAACCTCTAGGTTTTTAAATTTAATATCCTTTTCTCCATTTTTATAACCAAAAGTGTAATTTCCATCTTCTCTATTACCATCGATATTTGCAGAGTATTCTCCTCTCCAATTCTCACTTTCCCCAGAAAGAAAAATGTGTTTATTACTACATCCGACCAAAATTGAAACCAAAAGAATTACGAATAAGAAAGGTTTTTTCATTGCAATCCTCCATAATACTGTACTCTTATTTACTTATTCTTCCTGTTTAGATTTTATTCCTTCCTTAAGCCAACCTGCTCCATAAGTCGAACAAGAAAATCAACATCATTATTTAACAGACACCCATACCGATAATAATTGGCACATCGATTAATAAAATAACACAGTAGAAGTTATCCACAGTTATTTCAGGGTAGAGCCAATCATTAAAACAAAAAACCCGAACTCCTCATTTGAGTTCGGGTTTCTTTATGATGATTCCGACTGAGCTCGAACCAGCGACCTCCACCCTGTCAAGGTAGGGGTGCTTCTCTTCCGTCACGAAAACAACTTAATCAAATATCCCAACAAAATCCCAACAATCCCAAAATCCGAATCTCCGAACGTGGTACCTTCAAACCCGAGCGAGCCAAGGACTGGGAGCAAGAGCGCTGGCAAGAAAGAGATTAAAATTCCGTTGGCAAATGCCCCGAAAATGGCACCTCGTCTGCCGCCTGTGGCGTTGCCGAATACGCCGGCAGCGGCTCCGGTGAAAAAGTGCGGAATTAGCCCAGGAACAATCACTTTTAAGCCGACGAGCGGCAAGATAAACATCGAAATAATCCCTGCGGCAAAGCTCGATAAAAAGCCGACGATAACAGCATTTGGGGCGTAAGGAAATACGGCCGGACAATCGAGCGCCGGTTTGGCGTCTTGCACTACTTTATCCGCAATCCCCTTAAATGCTGGAACAATTTCGGCAATGAGCATCCGTACTCCTGCTAATACGACGTATACTCCAGCGGCGAATGTAATTCCTTGCATAAGGGAGAAGACAAGGAAGTTCACGCCGCCGCTTAACTCTTTCTCTATAAACTGCTTTCCGGCAAATGGGGCAACAATAAAGAATAGCAGAACCATTGTCAATGACATCGCAACCGATGTATCGCGAAGAAATCCTAATGATTTCGGCACTTTAATATCTTCTGTGGATTGCGATTTGTTCCCAAGCCGTTTTCCGATCCACGCCGAAGTAAAATAGCCGATCGAGCCAAAATGGCCTAAAGCGATTTGGTCCGTGCCTGTAATTTGGCGCATATACGGCTGCAAAATCGCCGGCATCAACACCATCAAACTTCCAAGAATAATAGAACCAATGATGACAAGCGGAATGCCAGTAACCCCGCCCGTGGCAAACACAGCGGATATTAAGCACGCCATAAATAACGTATGATGCCCTGTTAAAAAGATATATTTAAAAGGTGTAAATCGAGCGATGAGGATATTGACAATCATTCCAAATAACATAATCATCGCTGTTTCTTTTCCAAACGTTTGTTGGGCAATGGCAACAATCGCTTCGTTGTTCGGAATGACTCCTTGAATATGGAACGCTTTTTCAAACATTTTCCCGAAAACGTTTAACGAGCCGATTAGAATGTTGGCGCCGCCGCCGAGAATGACAAATCCCATAATCGTCTTTAACGTGCCGGAAACGATATCAGGAAAACTTTTCTTTTGCAGCAACAAGCCAAGGAACGCGAACAATCCGACTAAAATCGCCGGCGAGCCTAATATATCCTTCATAAGGAAATCAAACATGCCTATTTGCCTCCTTTCTTTATTCATAAGTTTTAAGAGTATCATTTTTTATCTAAAAATCTCTTTCTTATTCTTTCGTAAACTTCTAAAAGGAAAAGTTTTTTATGCAAGCGGACCACCTTCCTTTTTTATTCACAAATGTTTCTCGAGCACGGATCTTAGTTCATCAAGGTCGAGAATATTTGTCAGTTTGGCAACGTTGCGCGTGCCGTCATCAAGTACTTCCACTAAATCTTTTGCCCCTAAATATAAATCTGCTTTTTCCGTTTTGCTTGTTGCTAAATCAGTATGGGAAACTTCGGCTTCAATCCCTAACTCTTTTAGCACATTTTTAACGTTCATTTCGATGATAAAACTGCTTCCTAGCCCATTTCCGCAAACGACGAGAATTTTTTTCATTTTTTGTACCTCCTTGATTTGAACTCTTATTTTAATGAGAATACACTTCGACTAATGTGAGTACTTCTTCTACCGAATCAGTCGAGAATAATACACGGATATTTTCTTTATTGGATAACAATTTTGTTAGCTGTGATAGCGCTTTCAAATGTGTTTCATTGTCAATGGCAGCTAAAACAATTAACACATATACCCGGTGTTCTTCCTTTTCGGAGAAAAGGCAGCCATTTTTAATTTGAAGAAAGCTCATCCCAATTTTCTTTACACCCTGTCCCGGCCGGGCATGCGGCAAAGCCACTCCCTGTGCAATCACGATGTAAGGCCCCAATGTCATCACATTGTCAATCATCGCTTGAATATATTCGTTTGTAATATAACCGCCATCCAATAACGGTTTAGCAGCAAGCGTAATCGCTTCTTTCCAATCACCTACCTCTTCAACAAATTGAATGTGATGTTTTGTAAGCAACTCTTTCAGCATTGTTTTTTTTAAATCTCCTTTCTTTTGCTTTAACTAAAATATATTCGTGCAGTTCTTGAATTAATGCTTGTTCATTTATGACCGTTGCATGTTTTTTAATGATTTCCAATCATGCTCCGACCGATCGAGTTCTCGTTTCAGACAGTTCGTTTGTTTCATATGGCGGTCAATTTTAACATGAAAATAAAAAGCGCCCAGCTTAAAAAGCCAGACGTTCCATTTTGCTACAGAAAAAATTATTTTTAATCCTAATACACCATACATTGGTACCATCAACAAACTGAAGATCAACACCATTTCTTTGACAAGGCAATACAAACAGTTGTATGTCTGTTTTATTCCTTGAAATTCGATCCGGACTGCGACAAACTACTTTCTTGATCACAAATTCAATTCTTGAAGCTCTACTGGAAAATTATTTCAATGTTCTTTTAAGCTAGATACAGAAACTTTTTGTTTATTATTTGGTTCATCAAGGGGATAGATTGTAGCTGTTCCATTTTCTTCATCCACCTGTTCAATATAGATAGGTACCCCATTATAAGTTACATTAGCCATAACTGGTGAAGCAGCAATTTCTTTTGCTCGTTGTGTGTTCATGATAATGACCTCCTTTTGGTTTGTAACAGTTATAATATTTGCTCTAAATTACTTAGATATACATGTTGACTTCCGAGTTCCATTTCAAGCAAACAGAGGCCAAAGTCATATGATGAAGATAAAAGAGCCAAGAAAAAAGCTGAAAGTTTTAATGAATGAAGAAATTCAACAATTGATCAAAGCAACCACCAACATCCGAGGTAGATCGTTAATTCAATTGCTAAGGTGTCTTTTACCTTTTGGACGGATTGGCTTGTGACCTCAAGCCGATGGGGCCTTGGAGCTAGACATCGAAAACTTTATGCAGGATTTTATACTCCCTCTATAAAGTTAGGATTTTCTCGTTTTTTCTCAGGATTTCAAATTCTTCTAACAAATAACTACATCATTTTTATGGATATATATTCTAAATTTAGAGTTTTATAGAAGTGCGGGGACGTCCACTTAACCCCCTCTGAAATATTTTTCAGAAAAAGGCATTATGGATATTTTGGAGCACTTTTAGATCCCACAATATTCATGGCGGTAAGCCCTCCCACTTCTCACAACGTCAAATGCACATACATTCCTTCGTTCAACCAATCCATGAAGTGGGGTCAGCAATGCTTTCTTGCAGGGTCTATGCTCGGTAGTATAACAATGGCTGACTGCTCCGTGCTTCCGATGTAGTCGTTTGTTTTCGTTTATTTCCTGAGGACAAAACGATTAACAAATATTCGAATCCTTCACTCCGATGGGAAAAAACGCTGAAAATCTTTGTGCTGGAACAATGGTTGGCTGAAGCCTCAATGGATGGAGCAGAAAGAAGTGAAAAATGCGAGGGCAAACCAGAGAAGCGGCGATCATGAAAGCGGCAAGGAGAGACAACGCCTCCTTAGCCGCCTTTCTTTTTCCTTAGGCCCACCACATCTCCGGCAGTTCTTCTTTAAACAGCACATTTTTGAGCAGCTCCACTGCCTTCGACAGCCCTTCATCAATCGACGCGAGCATGTCTTCATGTTCGATGGACAGCACATAGTCGTAGCCGACAGCGCGCAGCGCGCTGACAATGTCGCGCCACATTTTTTCGCTTTGGCCGTAGCCGACGGTGCGGAACACCCACGAGCGGTCGAGGATGTTGCTGTAATGTTTCGTGTCGAGCACGCCGTTTTTGCGGATGTTCGCTTCGTCAAGATACGTATCTTTCGCATGAACGTGGAAAATCGCCTTTTCGCGGCCGAGTATTTTGATCGCTTCGACCGGATCGATGCCTTGCCAAAGCAGGTGGCTCGGGTCGAAGTTGGCGCCAATCGCTTCGCCGGCGTGTTCGCGTAGTTTCAGGAGCGTTTCCGGGTTGTAGACGACAAAGCCCGGATGCATTTCAAAGGCGATTTGATGAATGCCGTGCTCTTTGGCAAACGCGGCTTCTTCGCGCCAGTACGGGATGACGACTTCATCCCATTGCCATTTTAAAATTTCCAAGTAATCAGGCGGCCACGAGCATGTGACCCAGTTCGGGTATTTGGCGCCGGGATGGTCGCCCGGGCAGCCGGAGAAGGCGTTGATGACCGGAACTTCAAGCTGCTCGGCGAGCCGCACCGTTTTCCGCCACGTTTCATGCGATTGTTGCGCAAACGCTTTGTCCGGGTGAAGCGGGTTGCCGTGGCAGCTCAGTGCGCTGATGACAAGGCCACGGTCACGGACCGCTTTTTTCAGCGCTTTGATTTTTTCCGGCTGGTCAAGAAGCGCATCCGGGTCGCAATGCGCGTTGCCCGGGTAATTTCCGGTACCGAGCTCGACCGCCTCAATGCCCATGGCGGCGACTTTATCAAGCATTTGTTCGAACGGCAATTGTTGGTACAGAACAGTAAATACGCCTAATTTCATTTGTTCTTCCTCCCCCACATGGCGGCGTGATGCCGGTCAGTCGGCGACCGGCACCCACCGTTTCGTCCGATGGCTTTCTAAAATGGCGTCGACAATCATCATCGTATGATGGCCGTCGGCGATCGTCGCAAACGGCAGTTCTCCAAGCGCTTCGCCGCTGCGCTGGCGGATGACCGCGCTGTAAAAATCTAATAACAAGTTTTTCAGCCCGTCCGGCCACCCTTCTTCATGGCCGCCCGGGTAATGGGCGAGCGAGGCAGCGCGCGGCGACAGGAGAGCCGGGTCGCGGACGATTTCTTCGTTCGGGCCGTTGCGGCGCCCGACCCATAGGCGGTTCGGGTGCTCCTGGTCCCAAGCCAGTGTCATGGCATCGGCGGCAATTTCAAAATACAACCGGTTTTTCCGGCCGGCGCTCACTTGCGAAATTGTAAACGCACCGTGGGTGCCGTCGTCAAAATGGACGAGCACGCTGCCGCCATCTTCCGTATCAATAGGAATCGGCTCGGCTTCCTGGCCGCTTCCGGATGTAAACGTGCTGCCTTCGTGCTTCGGCTTGTAGCGGACCGGATGGACGGTGCGCAAATCGGCGAACACTTCGATTATTTTTTTGCCGAGCACGTATTGCACCGTGTCGCACCAGTGCGAGCCGATGTCGGCGATGGCGCGCGACGGGCCGTTTTGCGCCGGATCGAGCCGCCAGTTGTAGTCGGTGTCATACAGCAGCCAGTCTTGCACATAGCCGCCGTAAACGAAATGGACGCTTCGAGCGTCGCGAGCGAGCCGCTCTTTCGCCTCGGCGACGAGCGGGTAGTGGCGATAGTTAAAGCAGACGGCGCTCAAGCATTGGCTTTTTTCCGCCAGCTCTTTCAGTTCGGCCGACTGTTCGCTGTCCATAGCGAGCGGTTTTTCCGACAATAAATGTTTCCCCGCTTCAAGCACCGCCTTGTTAATCGGGAAGTGCAAAACGTTGCGCGTGCAGTTGTGGACCGCTTCGACGTCCGGGTCGACGATGAGCGCCCGGTAGTCGCCGTACGCTTTCGGAATCCCGAACTGGCGCGCTTTTTCTTCCGCTTTTTCCTGGCTGCTTGAAGCGATGGCGACGATGCGCACAAACGGGAGGCGGCGAAGCGCCTCAATATGGGAAGCGGCGGAAAAACCGGTTCCGATAATGCCAACGTTGATCGGTTTCACTGCACCGCTCCCTCCTTTTTCGCTCCGATCGGCTCAAGCGGTTTGACATTGCCGAAGACGATTTCCCCGCGGTTGACCGGCGCAGCCCAGCGGACGGCGTTGGCGATCACTTTCAGCACGTCCGGGTGGTGGTACGTCGGGTACGTTTCGTGGCCCGGGCGGAAGTAGAAAATTTTCCCTTTCCCGCGCGTGAACGTGCAGCCGCTGCGGAACACTTCCCCACCTTCAAACCAGCTGATGAAAATCGTTTCATCCGGCTCCGGGATGTCGAAAAATTCGCCGTACATTTCTTCCTGCTCCAATTCGATGTACGGCCCGATCCCTTCGACGATCGGGTGGCCCGGCGCGACGACCCAAAGCCGCTCTTTTTCGTCGGCCTCACGCCATTTCAAATTGCACGTCGTCCCCATCAGCTTTTTGAAAATTTTCGAGAAATGACCGGAATGGAGGACGATAAGCCCCATCCCTTCGAGCACGCGGCGGTGGATGCGTTCCACGACTTCGTCTTTTACCTCGTCATGGGCGATGTGCCCCCACCAAATAAGGACGTCGCACCGGTCGAGCACCTCATCGGTCAAGCCGTGTTCCGGTTCGTCGAGCACGGCGGTCGCCGTGTCAAACCCAGCTTCGGTCAAATAGTTGGCGATGGCCGTATGCATCCCTTCCGGATAAATGGCGCGCACTTTTTCATCTTTCTTTTCATGACGAAATTCGTTCCAGACGACGACGCGGATCGGTGTTGACATGATGATTCCCCCTACCATTCGATTTGGACTTGCCGCCCTTGTTCGGACGATTCATAAATCGCTTCCAACACTTTGGCGATGACGAGCCCTTGTTCGGCCGTGCAAAGCGGCGTTGTATTCTCGGTGATGCTCGTTAAGAAATGATCGAGCAGCGCCACCCGCTCGCCTTGGCCGTCAAAATGGAGCGTCACATCGGCCGGGACACCGTGCTCATTGCGGAACCATTTCACTTCCTGGCGGTTGCCGGCGACGTTCCATTCCCAGCGCACACCGCCTTCCGTGCCAAGCAGCTCGACATACGCCCGCTCTTCTTCAATGTGCGACGCCCAGCTCGTCTCGAGCAGAACGGTGGCGTCGTTTTCAAGCTGAATGAACGCCGTGGCAAAATCTTCGACCGTATACTTGGCGTTCGGCGCAAACGCCGTTCCCGGCCATGCCCCTTGATGGCGCGGGCCAAATTTGGCGTACGTTTTCCCGGTGACCGCGACCGGGTTCGGATGGCCGAGCAGCCAGAGCGTGACATCAAGCATATGGACGCCTAAGTCAATGAGCGGGCCGCCTCCGGAGCGCTCGCGGTCAAAAAACCACGCCCCCCACGCCGGAATGCCGCGGCGGCGCACCCAGCCCGTTTTCGCGTAATAAATGTCGCCGAACACCCCGGACTCGATGCGTTCATGAAGCCATTGCGCCGCTTGGCGGAAGCGGTTGTTCATCGACACCATAAACTGTTTCCCCGACTCATCGCGGGCGCGGATAATGGCGTCCGCCTCTTCGGCTTTCATCACCATCGGCTTTTCGCAAAGAACGTGTTTTCCGGCCCGCAAGCTGTCGACCGACACTTGGGCGTGCAAAAAGTTCGGCACGGTAATAATGACGGCATCGACATCGGGCGAGGCGAGCAGCTGTTTGTAGTCGCTGTACACTTCACGGATGCCGTGCGCTTCCGCCTTTTCGGCGGCCGCTTTTTCGTTGACATCGCAAATTGCCTGCAATACGGCGCGCTCAGGCAGCCCGAGCGCCGCTTTAATATGTTCTTTCGAAATCCCCCCGGCCCCGATCAATCCGAGGCGGATTGGACGTGCGTTTTCCATGTTCATTTCCCCCTTGCGTCCGTTATGTTTGATCAGCGCGGCCCGTCATCGGCTACAAGATGGCTGCATCACAGCGATGTAATCGATTACATTACTGTGATAAAAAAGCAGCCTCTCTCCGCCAGCAAAGAGAGAGCGCTTCCGTTACATGCGGCGCTTTCCCCCGCACGACTCGCGAATAACGAGTTGATCAGGCAAGACGAATTGGCGGCGCTCGACTTCCTCCCCGTCAATCAACTGAAGAAGCAACTTCATCGCCTGTTTGCCGATGTCAAACATCGGCTGGGCGATCGTCGTGACGCCAGGTTCAAAGATCGACGCCATTTGAATGTCGTCAAACCCGACGACGGCAACATCCTCCGGCACGCGCCCCCCGCGGTGGCGGACCGCTTTGATCGCCCCGATCGCCATCGCGTCATTGGCGGCAAAAATCGCCGTCGGCGGCTTCTCAAGAGCGAGCAGTTTCAACGTTACATTGTATCCTGACTCATAGGAAAAATCGCCTTCTTGCACGAGCGCCGCATCGACGTCAATGTCGTGCTGCGCCAGCGCCTGATAATAGCCGCGCAACCGGTCGCGGCTCAAAATAACGTCCATCGGCCCGGTCAAATGGGCGATGCGGCGATGGCCGAGGCCGATGAGGTGCTCTGTCGCCTTGCGGGCGCTGCTGATATTGTCGATCGACACGGTCGGAATGTCCGTCCCTTCCAAATACTCGCACGCCAAGACGATCGGAAACTGACGTGACATCTCTTCCATCAGCTCTTTGCGAGTGCGGGCGGTCAAAAAAATCATCCCGTCCACTTGCTTTTGCGGCAGCACATTCAAGTACTGCTCCTCAAGCCGGACGTCGTTTTGCGTGTCGCCAAGCAGCACCTGGTATCCGCGTTCTAAGGCGACCGCTTCAATGCCGCGCAGCACTTTGGAGAAAAACGGATTCGTAATATCGGGCACGATCACGAGCACCGTTTCCGTCTCCATCCGCCGCAAATACCGGCCGAGCACGTTCGGCTGGTAGTTGAGCGCTTCGATCGCCTCAAGAACGCGCCGCTTCGTCTCCTCCGTGACGTTGCCGGCATTGCGCAATACGCGCGACACGGTCGCCGTCGATACGTTCGCTAGTTTCGCTACATCTTTTATGCTTGCCATCGATGCAGTCCTCTCAAATATGTAATCGATTACATTACCATCGTATATGAAAGACAGTTTGATTGTCAAGCACTGTTTTGGCATTCGCGCAGCACAGCCATCCGTCTGTCTGCCTGTAAGAGGGCAAGCGTCTGTATGAATACCGCCGCCGCTGTTGATGCATGCGAAACGGTTTGTGCGCGGCAATGGGTAAACGCCCCTGCACGAACGCAGGGGCGCTTTCCCAATTCGGAAGCGTGCCTACTCAATTGATCGCCTGGCGGGCGCGGTCTTGAAGCATTTTCACGCCGGCCAGCGAAATCAACCCCATGACGACGATGTAGAACGAAATCGCGGTCGCGCTGCCGTACGTATGCAAGAGCCACGTGCTGATGAGCGGCGCCGGCCCGCCGGCGATAATGGACGCCAGCTGATAGCCGAGCGAGGCGCCGCTGTAGCGGAGGCGCGTCGGGAAGTTTTCCGCGATCATCGCCGCCTGCGGGCCGTACAGCATGCCGTGGAACAGCATGGCAACGATCGTCGCCAAGAAAATGAGCGCAACGCTTTTCGTATTCACGAGCCAGTAATACGGGAACGCCCACAGCATGAGCAAAATGACGCCTGTCATGTAAACGCGGCGGCGCCCCCACCGGTCGGACAAATGGCCGAAATATACAATGGAAAGCGCATTGATGATCGCCGCGATAATTGTCGTGTTAACGAAAATGCTTTTTTCCATCTGCAAAAATGTCGTGCCGTAGCTGACAATAAACGTGACAAAAATATAGAATGATCCGTTTTCGATCACCCGCGCGAGCGCCGACCATACAATTTCGCGCGGATGTTTGACGAGCACTTCGCCGACCGGCATCTTGCTCGTTCCTTCTTTCGCCAATGCTTCCTGGAACAAAGGCGACTCAAATACTTTCAGCCGGATATACAATCCGACAGCGACCAGAAGAAAACTAATCAGAAACGGAACGCGCCATCCCCACGCATGAAAGCTGTCGCTACCAACCGCCAGCATGAGCGTCGTCACGAGCGAAGAAGACAACAGCCCGAACGGCACGCCCATTTGCGGCAGCGAAGCCATAAAACCGCGCCGTTTCCCTTCTTCCCACTCCATCGAAATTAAAATGGCGCCGCCCCACTCTCCTCCGACCCCAATTCCTTGAATGAGGCGGAGCACCGTCACCAGCACCGGCGCCCATAGGCCGATTTGCTCGTATGTCGGCATAAAGCCGATGAACGCCGTCGCCAATCCCATTAAAAGCAGCGTAGCGACCAATGTCGCCTTGCGGCCGATCCGGTCGCCGAAATGGCCGAAAATGGCCGCGCCGACCGGTCTAGCGATAAATCCTAACGCAAACGTCGTAAACGACTGCATGAGCGCCACATATGGATCGCTTTGCGGGAAAAATAATTGCGGAAAAATGAGAGCAGCCATCGTCCCGTAAAGAAAGAAATCATACCATTCAATCGTCGTGCCGACCACACTGGATATCGCAGCCCGCCTTTTTTGGCGCTTTAATTCGGCCGGATCGAGCATCAATATCGCCATGAGCACCCCTCCTTCTCCTTTTGACCATCATCACTAAGCGGAAAAATGAATGATAATGCTTTGTTTTTCATCGGGAGCGGCTCCGCCGTCCGCTTCTGATGAAAACGCTCTCAAAAAGTGCGGCTTCCTCCTGAAAAAACTGCCGTCCGCTATGGATCACATCCTTGACGACGATTCCCCTTATGGCGGAATCCGTTCATCCATTGCCTTCACGGGCGACAAGCACGTGCACAATCGCGTCGACGACCGTTTCCCCATGTTGATTGACAATGCGTTGATGCACCGTGACCAGCCCTGCCGTTTTGCCCCGTTCCGTCAGCTGCTTCACTTCCGATTCGACGTAAATCGTATCGCCGATTTTCACCGGGCGGACGAAACGGAGCGAGTCAATGCCGTAAAAAGCGAGAATCATGCCCGGCTCCATCACCCACAGCCCGGTCGCCGCCGACAGCGTCAGCATCCCGTGGGCGATGCGTTCGCCAAACTGCGTCCGCTGCGCGTATTCCCGGTCCATATGCAACGGATAAAAATCACCCGAAACGCCGGCAAACTGCACAATGTCCGTCTCGGTGATCGTCCGCCCGCGCGAACGATGGCGCTCGCCTACGGCATACGCTTCAAAAGGACGGTCAAAACGCAACTTGGATCACCTCCTCACTTGGTGTCAAAAAAATCAATCCACTCCCACCCCCTTTCAAGTACGCAGTGAAATTAATTTTAACAATTTTCTGTATATTTTGGATAAACCTTTTCTTTGAAAACGCTCTCTTTTCCGACGCCTGTCATTAGCATATGAACGACGAGCCGCCGATAGAACAGTGTGTTCGCCGTTTTGTGTTTCGAATCAATGCCCCCACGCCTAATCAAAAAAGGATGCACGCACAACGGCATCCTTTTTGGCTTTTCCATTATTCTTTCACCGAACCGGACGTCAGCCCGGACACAATGCGGCGCTGGAACAAGAGCACCATGATGACAAGCGGAATCGTAACGACAACCGTCGCCGCTGAAATTTCACCCCAAGGAATCGTATACTGTCCTTGGAACATGGCAATGCCGACCGGGACGGTTTTATATTTTTCCGCCGTATTGATCGTCAAGGCAAATAAAAATTCATTCCAAGCCGCAATGAAGACGAGAATGGACGTTGTAAACACCCCCGGCACAGCGAGCGGCAAAATGACTTTAAAATACGTTTGCATTGGCGTCGCTCCGTCTATCTTCGCCGCCTCTTCCAAATCAAACGGGATTTTGCGGAAAAAGGTCACTAACAGCCAGATCGACAGCGGCAGCGCAAACGTCGTATACGGAATAATCAACCCTAAATAGCTGTTCGTCAAGCCAAACTTTTTCACAAACATGTAAATCGGAGAAATGGTCGCGATTTGCGGAAACATCGACACCGCCAGCACAAGGCCGAGAATGACCGTCTTCCCTTTAAACTCCAAGCGCGCGATGGCATAGGCGGCAAACGCGGCGACAAACACGGTATAAACGGTCGTGACCGTCGCTACGACGGTGCTGTTCCATAAATAGCGCAAAAACGGGTAATTGACAAAAACGGAAATATACGATTTTAATGTTGGATGGCTTGTAAACCATTGAAACGCTTTGTCGCCAAACAGTTCGCTCAACGGCTTCACCGAGCTGAGCAAAACCCATAAAAACGGAAACATTACGAAAAAGACAAACACGGCCAGAAAAACGTAAAAGAGCGGTCCTGCTTTTTTCGTCATGATCTCACCTCACTTATCGTTTCACGCTTGCGCTATCAGACAGCAAATCTTTCCCGAGCCATTTGATATAAATCATCGAAATGATGGCGACACAAATAAATACGATGACGGCCAACGCCGATCCGCTGCCGAAGTTCGTTTGCGAGAACATGACTTTATACGCCAGAATGGAGATCGTTTCCGTCGAGTTCGCCGGTCCTCCACCGGTTAACACGAAAATAAGGTCGAAAACGCGGAACGCATCCAGCGTCCGGAATAAAAGGGCAACCAAAATGCTAGATTTCAGCAATGGCAGTGTCACTTTTGTGAATTGCTGCCATTTCGTCGCCCCGTCGATCGAGGCGGCTTCATATAACGAGCTTGGGATCGTTTGCAGCCCGGCGAGCAGCAACAGCGCCATATACGGCGTCGTTTTCCAGACGTCGGCGAAAATGACGGCAAACATCGCCCCCGCTTCCGTCGTCAGCAAGTCCCCCATCCGGTCAACAAGGCCGATTGTTTCGAAATATTTGGCGACAATCCCGTTTTGCCCGTCATATAAAAACTTCCACATAAGCGCCGATACGGCCGTCGGAATGGCCCACGGCACTAAAATCGTCGCCCGTACGAGCCCGCGGCCAAAAAACGCCTTGTTGATGAGCAAAGCAATCGCCAATCCGAGCACAAGCTCGACCGCAACCGAAACAACCGTAAAGAACGTTGTATTCCATAGCGCTTTCCATAAGCGCGGATCGCTGAAATTGTCTTTGTAATGCTTCAAGCCGACAAAGTTCGGCTCAATGACAACCCCAGTGAGCCCTTCAGCAAGGCCGACGACTTTGTCAGGCTGCTTCAGTTCCCCGGCCTTTCTGGCCTGTTTCAGCGTTTGAACGACATCGCGAACCGTGCCAGTCAACTGTTTGGCGGTTTGTTCATCCAGTTCGGCGATTTTCATCTCCTCGCTCGGGGTTTCAAAATTGTCGAGCACTTCGTTCACTTGATCATATTGCTTCGCCACTTGCTCGTCTGCGCGAATAGCGGCGTCCATTTTGGCCAGTTTTTGTTCGACTTCGGCAATCGTTTCTTTCGTCTGTTCATTCGCAGCGGCCAGTTCCTGTTTGAGCGCGCTTTTCAAAAACGGATAGTTTTGCAAGTACCGTTCCAAATCAAGTCTGTAGTTCAAATGAATGGACGACTTCGCCGGATCGTTGAGCCGATAGTCGAACAAGCTGTAATAAAACGACTGAATGACCGGCCAAATGGCGATCGCCAAAATCAACAGCAGCGCCGGCGCGACAAGCGAATAGCCTAAAATCCGCTCCATTCGCTTTTCATTCTTCATCGTTGCGTTCCCCCTTTTCCCGTTTCAAAAAGGATATTAGCCTTCAGCACCGGACAAGGAGCGGCCTGAAGGCTAATACGTACACATTGCCGAACACGAATGGCGTTCTTCGTTATCCTTTCTGGCTCTTTTTGGGCTGCACCGCGCCGGACAACAGAGCCGCTTATTTGTTCATTGCTGCCTTCATTTCTTTTTCCATATTCGCTACCGCTTGTTCGACGGTCAGCTCTCCGGCCAGCGCTTTCGATACGTTAATTTGGATGATTTCCGAGATTTCCGGATAATTCGGCACAACCGGACGCGGCACCGCCGCATTCAAAGCGTTGACAAACCCTTCTTCGGCAAAGAACGGATTTGCTTTCAACACTTCTTCATCCTTGAACAATTCAGGCAATGTCGGTGCTAAGCCGCCATAAATTGCCGAAATCTTTTGCCCTTCCGGTCCGGTCATAAATTTGACGAATTCCCACGCTTCTTTCGGGTGTTTCGAATATTTGTTGATCGCGGTCATCCAGCCGCCCAACGCTGCAGCCGAACCTTTGTCGCCGGCCGGAAGCGGAGCAACGCCGACTTTGCCGACAATTTTCGATTGCTCTGGATCGTTAGCCAGTGCGTATTGGTAAGGCCAATTGCGGATAAACGGCGCCTGCCCTTCAATGAACGCCGTATGGGACTCAGGTTCCGTAAAGGTCGTCACATTGCTTGGCACGATATCCGATTTGACGATTTCGACCATTTTTTTCAGCCCTTTAATGGCTTCCGGACTGTTGATGACAACATTGCCGTTTTTGTCGACGATTTGCCCTCCATAAGAAGCAATGAATTCAACGGCGTTGCACACAAGTCCTTCATATTGTTTCGCCTGCATTAAGTAGCCGAATTTCGTGCCGCCTTTCCCTTTCAGTTCTTTTGCCTTTTTTAACAGTTCATCCCACGTTTTCGGCACTTGGTCCTTAGACACAAGGTCAGTGCGGTAAAACAGCATGCCAGCATCAATGAATTTCGGCATCGCCCATTGTTTGCCGTTGAAGTTTCCGGCCGCCAGCGCGCCTTGGTTGTATTTGCTTAAATCGATGCCGTCTTTTTCAATAAAGCGGTCCAATGGCAACGTGTAGCCTGCTTGGGCGAATTCAGCCGGCCAAATGACGTCAAGATCCATGACATCGATTTCAGACGATTGGGCGTTTAACATCGTAACGTAAGCATCGTGCTGCTTGCCGGTATCGGCCGGCATTTCCCGCAGCTCGACATCGATGTTCGGGTGCGCTTTTTCAAACGCTTCGATCAGCTTTTCCGTCGCCTTCGTCGAATCTTGCCCGCGGGCATAGACGATTTTCACCACTTCGCCTGCCTTGTTTCCACCCTTGCTTTCTTTTTTGCCATCCGTGCTGTCATTACTCGTGTTTTGGGCTCCCGAGCACGCTGTAAGCCCCAGCGTCAGCGTCAGCAACAAGGCTGACAATTTTACTCTTTTTTTCATTTGCATCGATCCCCCTTGTTCATCTCATTCGTTTTAATATTCAAAAAAAACGAATCGCTAGGCTGCTTTCGTTTGATCACCCCCTAAAATTGAAATCGGTTACATTTCTGCGTGTCGGCAACTATTCTGACTTGTCTACCTTTGCTCTTTTGTAATCGATTACAGAAAAGACAATAAACGTTGCGGTGGAATCCGCTTTACTCTGCCGTTTGATCCCGCCGTCCGTCTTTTATCGATTTGAAACGGATAGCGTTTTTTCCCTTGTCAGCGGCAATTCGCTGTCTAGTAGATTATGAGATTATTCCCTCTAAGGCATCAGTTTGGAAAGTTTATCTATGTAATCGATTACAAGAACATCTTACATTGATTCCATTTTACTCGTCAAGAGTGTAAATCTTTTTTTAGTTTGTAAACAAAGCATCCCAGGCCGTTCTGCCTGGGATGCTTCTTACACTTCCACCGTTTTCCTTCTCTCGACAATAATAAGCAACAACTTTATTAAGCGAAAATGATCCTTAACTTTGGATTGCCAGCAACTATGAAGGTCAGTAATTTATATCTTTTCAAACATTAAAAGTTCACTAGCATAATCTCCCCTTAAATCAAGCAGAATCCCCCTTGTCATTAATGAGAAACCGCTACGCTTTATGTTCAATTGTCTGCAAAAGTAGACCGCCTCCGGATCAAGCCCTCTTAACTTGATGGGGTAAAAAGGATGACGGAATTGTTGTTTATGCCGAAAAGCAAACAGAACAGACCGGAAGCGATCAGAGCTTACATACTGAAAGACCGCCCCGTAAGAAGAACGTGGGGAAAGAAGTCGATACAACTCCCCATCTTGGACGATGGAACGTATCTCCTTATACTGATCAATATATTTTTTGCATTCCTGAAGCTCCAATTGACTGCATTTATTCAGGTTCAATCCAATACCAAGCGAGCCCATCATCGCACTATGAAAACGATATTTTAACGTTGTTGTGCGCAAATTGTTTTCATCCGGCACATCCGTTACCCAACATAGCATCGCCTTCGTATTATAGGCATAGGTATACCCTTCCTGGATGAACAGCCGGTCAAAGGGATCTGTATTGTCGCTTGGCCAAACGTTGTCGATATACTTCATGATTCCCAGGTCAATTCTCGCTCCGCCACCCGAACACGATTCAAATGCCACATGGGGATGCTTCTTTTGTAATCTCTCTAGTATGCTATAAACTCCTAGGACATGTCTGACCCACATTTCCCTATGATGTTCAGGAGGGGCTTCCGGCCAGCCGGGTTCACTGAATGAACGGTTCATATCCCACTTAATGTAGTCAATTTCATGATTAGACAATAAGTCATCTAGCACAGAAAAAATATATTCCTGAACATCTGGCCTAGACAGGTTTAAGACGAGCTGATTCCTTTGTTCCGTATTCCTCCGTCCCGGAAAGCGATAAACCCAATCTGGGCGACTTCGGTAAAGATTGCTGTCAGGGTTGACCATTTCCGGTTCAATCCAGATCCCAAAATCCATCCCTAAAGATTTCACATGTTGGATTAATGGATGCAAACCCTTTGGAAATTTCTTTTTATTCGGAAACCAATCGCCCAATCCTGCACGATCATGATCTCGAGCACCAAACCAACCGTCATCCACTACAAACAATTCAACGCCCAGCTGTGCTGCTTGCTCAGCTAACCGCTTCTGTCCTTCCTCAGTCACGTCAAATTCCGTGGCATACCAAGAATTGTACATCACCTTTCTTATTTTATCACCATTTCGAAGAATGTATCTTTTTTGATATCTATGCATATGACGGCTTGCTTCCCCAAACCCCTTTTCTGTAAATCCTCCTATGCAGACCGGGGATTGAAATGTTTCCCCCGGTTTTAACGTCCAGCAGAAATCAAAATCATTGAATCCCGCAGCCACCTGCAGCGTCTGATACGGAGTTTTTTCAACCACTATTTTCCAATTGCCACTAAAAGCGATGGCTCCAAAGTACACGTCACCATATTCTTCGGTTGCCGTTCCAAAATCAATGGCAAACCATGGGTTGAACTGGTGGCTTGTTCTCCCATGGCGACTTTCCAGTACCTTTTTGCCCTCTTGAATCCATTCTGTCCTGACTTGAGTCTCTCCTCTAGAAAGGCCGGCTAAATACGTTAATCGATACTCGGGGTGGACTGGAAAATGCCAGATGGCCCCCATCAGTTGCTCGATTCGGAGCGCTTCGGTTCCTTCATTCATGATTTCAACATAACGCTCGATCAAATCATATTCTTTAATCACTTTATAGTTCAGTTTCACCGTGAGCGGCTTGAGAGTATCCTTCAAATAAATCACTAACTGATCCGGGGCTAAGACTTCATGCCTGTCATAGGTAAGATGCAAATCACGAATATGATCGGAAAATGTCACCTTAATCCCTGGCTCCGTGAAGCGCAAACCTCCCCACGGCATGATTTCATCCCTGTGCGGTCCGATGGGCCCTCCACCGGGATGTTCAATCGATTTCGGCAAATCCATGTAGTCTAAAAGCAGTGGCTGCTTACTCCCCCAGTATACGTGTTTCAAATTCCCCTCTACATCTACTCCTATTACATAATCAGTAAGACTTGTCGTCATGACCCATATTTGCTTTTCCGGAATATATTTGATGGACATTTTGCACTGCCCTCTCAACTATTTTGTCTTGATCCACATTGCCTGATACGGCCTTAAAGAAATCGTTTTGTCGATCGGCTGATTAGAAATCAAATCAATCCCTGCATATTTCGTTTTCAGGCCAATATTTTGTTCCGAGACATTAACCAACACCAAAATTTGGTCACCAGTCTGTTCATTGGTCCTTAAAATCGAGAATACCCGTTCGTCTAGGAATAAAACCTCTTGTCTCGCTTGTGGGCTAAACGCCTTTTGCGTTCTCCGTCGTTGAATGAGCTCACTTAACTGCACAAAAATGTTGCGGCGTAATGTGTTCGATTCGAGTTCCGTATATAACCGATCCTTATCAATTTTTTCCCGATTGATCCGGCGATTGATTCCCGACTCTTCCATACCCTTGTAATCATTACGGGAACCGAGCAGACTATGAATATAGATTCCTGGTACCCCCGCCATGGACAACAAAATCGTATGGGCAGCCAAAAATCTCTTGATGCGTATGTCCTCTCCCTCGGACGGGTGAGTTAACGCGTCAAGGTAAGTGATATTCAATTCATAGGGGCTCTTTGTGCCATCGCCGTTATCCCGGTACGAAACGCGCCCACCATGCTCAATCGTTTTATCGACCAACAACTGTCTTTCCTCATCAGTTAAAATCCCCTCCGTCGCCCTCAATCCAATGCCGTCATGGGAGGCCAAAAAGTTGAAGAACGTGGTGGCATCGGACGTAGGCTCCAAACGGTCTGCCCACTCTAACAGTTTACAAGCATTTTGGGTATGGAAAGAAAACAGGGTCAACGGTGGAAGCGGAAACTGATAAACCATGTGCGCCTCATCATAGCCGTTCCCAAAATAGCCAATATTATCGCTATGAGGAACATTGGTCTCGGTAATCAAAATCGTCCCCGGTGCAATCAAGTCGATCACTTCGCGTATGAGTTTAACGAGAGCATGGGTTTCCTCTAAGTGCATGCAAGAGGTTCCTTGTTTTTTCCATATAAATCCAATAGCATCTAAACGAATAAACCTCGCCCCGTTTAAGACATATAGAATCAGGATATCTAACACTTCTAACAAAACATCAGGATTCTTATAATTGAGATCAATTTGATCATCACTAAACGTAGTCCAGATATACTTTTTTCCATGAACCGTGTCAAACTCGGTCAGCAATGGCAATGTCCGCGGACGAACCACCTTGCTATAATCCATGTTTGGGTCTGCCTCAATAAAATATTCGGCGTACTTTTCCTCTCCGCGCAAATAGCCTTGAAACCATTCGCTACTTTTTGAAATATGATTGATCACAGCGTCGAACATTAGGTCAAACTCGTTTGATAACTCCTTAATGTCCTCCCAGTCTCCTAGTTCAGGGTTTACTTTCCGATAATCGACTACTGAGAAACCATCATCTGAAGTATAAGGATAGAAAGGTAAAATATGAACTGCCGTCATTGTCTTCTTAACATATTTCAATAAAAATTCCTTAAGGGTTTGCAACGGAAAAGTCCCTTTCTCTTTAATCGAGTCACCATATGTAATTAACATCACATCATTTTCCGTTACCCAAGGCTTAGGCCGTGCTCTCCTATCCATGTATTTCTGTAATAATTCTACTATTTTCTCGTATACCGCAAATTCTTGGTCGCCATATAATAACTTTAGTTTTTGTCGAATATTCTGTTCCTTTTCAAGATCGATTTCAAGCAGCATTGTCTATCTTCGACCTCCAACTACCACATATTTTCTGCCATTAGTGCAACATATCATCGAGTCTTAGATAAGGATGCTCTCCAAAACTATGAAAGGATTGTCTCAATCCCACATCGTGGAAAAGACCTACAACAACTAACCGGATACTAGCCACCCTTTCCTCCTGCGTCATTGGCCGTCTTGACGATTTTGTTCCTCTGACTAACGCCGCTCATCTATTCTTTTTTATGACCAGTACAAACAAATTTTCGAACAACTTCATATGCAGGCCTTTCCCGGCTATCGATTAGTCGTGGGGAATATTCTATTTCTGCAACCTCTGGCCAGAGCGGTTAATTTATATCATCTGCAAGATCTCCCGGATATACTGGACCGAGGTGCGATACGCTTCATCCTCCGGAGTTCCGGCCACCCGGCACTCAAACGCTAAATAGCCGGTATAGCCCACTTCCTTTAATGTCTTCAATCCCGTGACAAAATCTAGATGCCCATCCCCAGGCTGATAACGGTGACTGTCCGCCATATGAACGTGACCGATGTGTTTCTTTGCTTTCCGGATACTTTCTTCAATTTTCGGCTCTTCAATATTCATGTGAAAAAAATCGGCGGTGATTTTGACGTTGGAAAAGCCCCCTTCTTCGATGATGGCAACGGCATCGTCCAATCGATTTAACATATGGTCTTCATAACGGTTTAAGGGCTCCAAGTAAATATAAGTTCCGGTTTCTTTTGCCGCCTGATTAAGTTTGTCCAAAGAATCCAGCAGGATTTGCCGGTCTTGTTCCTCTGATCGCGGAGGAACAAGAGGGGGCAATCGTTTGGAAAACATTCCCCAAGCGGCAGGAACGACGATCCCCCGCGATCCGATTTTCTCAAGATGATGTAAAATGTGCACAATATCTTTGACAGCCCACTTGCGTTTTTCTTCATCAAAATCACCGATCCAGCCACGATACCCGCCACACGCCGTCACCACCGGAATAGCGGTCTTTTGTATCGCTTTCTTTACTTCCTCAAACTGATTGACCAATACACTTCCATCGATCTCAAAAGCATCGAACCCCATCAAACGGACAGTTTCGAATTTTTCTTCCATGTTCTGCGGAAAAAATGGTTTATCCTGAGTTGCCAGTTTCATGTCGTCCCTCCGTTATTCAAACGTAATGCCCAACTTAATGCTTCGCTCCGGATGACGGTCCACGTATTCACAGTAGGCTTCAGCGCATCGTTCAAACGAAACAACGGGATAGATGATTTCCCCACAGTCGATGACACCGGATTTTAGAAATTCCCAGCAAACGTCCTCGATTCTTCGCCGATTCCAGCGCGGATAATCCGGGTTAGGCTCGCTTGCTGCACGCGAAAAGACCATTTTTGCGTTATTGTAATGCGCCTCCCTACCTAGGTTTAATCCACCCTTAAATTCCTTTGCCCAACCCACGTAGGCAATCGTCCCTCCATAAGCTAATCCTCTGAAAGCAGCCTGCAGAGCAGAGGCGCTCGCGCTGGTTTCAATGATGACGTCCACTCCCATTTTATTCGTAGCTTTTTTCAACTCCATTCCCACATCTTGAGACGTAGGATCAAACGCCTCATCGGCTCCAGCTTTTAGCGCTGCTTCCCGTCGAAGGTCAATCGGATCCACGACCGCCACATAACTAGCGCCACATTTTTTCGCGATCTGGGCAGCAATTTGCCCAATCGCTCCGAGACCGATGACAGCCACCCTGTCTCCTGGACGCACATGGGCATCCCGAATACCAGCTAAGGCAAACTGCGCGGGATCATAACACAGTGCATTTTTCCAAGACATGGTTGCTGGCATTTTACGAAGACGATAGTTATCAATCGCATTCACAATATGTGTTTCCCGTATTCCACCATAACCACATACCCAGTCTCCCACCTGGTAATCTGTGACTTCAGCTCCTACTTCTGTGACGATCCCCACCCATTGATTGCCGAGGTTCCACTCACCAAACTTTACCCCTCTCTCTTCATCCGGGTCTCTAGGTACAAATAACTGCCATTCCGGATCATATTGTTCATCTAAAAGCGGTGTCTCCCCTCGAAAGTCAGCGAGCTCCGTTCCGTGTTTGGGTGACGCGTATTTTACCTTGACCCGTACTTCATGAGACAAAAGGGCTCTGTCTTCATACTCAATAAGGCTTGCTTGTCTCGGGGCAACGGCGACTAATTGTCTAGGCATCTACTTTTCTCTCCTTATCGTATTTTTAGGTGATTATTCTTTGACTCCGCCTTCAGTCAAACCACTGCTGAAATGTTTTTCAACAAGTGCATACAAAATGACGATAGGCAAAGCCGTCAAAAGCGAAGCAGCCATCATCCGCCCCCATACATAATGTTTGGTATGGAACAGATGGCTCAATCCGAGCGGCAACGTCATATTTTCTTCAGAGATAATAAACACAGAAGCAAATAAGTATTCATTCCATGCAATCATGAACACATATATGAAAACGGAGACGATCGCAGGCAGCGAAAGAGGGAGCACAATTCTAAAGATCACTTGTACGCGACTAAGCCCGTCAATCATCGCCGCTTCCTCAAGAGATTCAGGGATAGTTCGAAAGTAATTTCCTAGCATATACAAGGAAACGGGTAAAGTGAGAACAATATACGTAACGACCAATGAAATCTTCGAATCATAAAGACCCACAGCCGTAACCATCTGATACAGGGGGACAACGAGCAATACCCCTGAGAACATGTATATGAGCATCACGCCTTTTTGGAAAAGTCCCTTTCCTTTATACTGCAGACGAGCAAAGCTATATGCCCCCAGAGTTCCTACCACCACAGCCAGAAAAGCAGTGGATAGGGAGATCACCATGCTATTTTTAAAATACGTCCAATAGGGGAACTTTTCCGGATTTAATACATCACGAAAATGTTCAAAAGTAATTTCGCTCGGAACGAATGTCGGAGGATAGGCTAGCGCTTCCTGATTGGATTTCAATGCCGTACTCAACATCACCAGAAATGGGAATACGGTCGTCACTACTGTTAAGACAAGGAGGCAATAGAAAATGAATCGATGGACCATTCCTCGTTTTGTCACCACTTGAGCACTCTCCTTACCGCAGCTACCACCAAAATCATTATCAGCACAAATAGCATTGCCGTAATGGCAGCTGCCCGTCCATGATCATAAGTGGCAAAGGCTGTTTCATAGGCATACACACTCACAACAGGCACTTCCTTGGTTAATAAGTAAATTTCATCAAATTTGTAAAAATTCCAGATAAAACGTAGAATCACCAAGGCTCCGAGCACGAATTGCAATTCCGGCAATGTGATGTACCGAAACTTCTGCCATCCGCTGGCCCCGTCAATCTCTGCCGCTTCGTATAATGTAGAATCGATAGCCTGCAATTTAGCAAGAATCATCATAAAAGAGAATGGAAAAAGGTGCCAAATATCAAACAGAATGACTAACCAGATCGCCCCAACAGGGTTATCCAACCAGTCTATACTTTGTTTAAATACTCCCAGCTGTTCGACCAGCGTATAATTCACCATTCCATAAACCGGATTAAACATATACTGCCAAACGAAGACCAATGAAATAACCGGCGCTACGTACGGCAACAAAATAATGGAGCGCACTAATTTTCTTCCCGGAAACGATCGATTCAACAGAAGGGCAGTGCCGAGGCCAACGACCGTGGCCCCAGCAACCGTTACCACCGTGAATATCAACGTAATCATGACCGAGTGCCAAAACTCTGAATCAACGAGCAAAGCCTTGTAATTCTCTAAACCAATGAAAATATCCGGTTTATTCGGATTTAACGAAACGTCATGGAAACTAAGCCAAATATTATAGGCAACAGGGTAAAAGATGATCATCGCCACCAACAAAAAAGCTGGTGCAATTAAAAGATATCCTAAACGTGCTTCTTGAGCTTGAAGTGTTCCTCTGTTGCTTTTTCTCATGTTCAACACAATTCCACATCCTTCAAAAAAATCGTTTCGTTTACTTCATCACCTTTTCTATTTTGTCTTTGACAGTTTTGATCACTTCGTCCGTCTTCACTCCATGTTCTGTCATGTTATAAATCGCTTCGCTAATGATGAACTGTGCCGAAACATCGCTCATTTTCGGGTAAATTTTTCCATTTATGACATCAAAGCGCTGTAAGTTCTCGAGTGCGAACGGAATTTGGCTGGCTACTTCTCCGAACGCTTTCAGTGTCTCATGATCCAAGTATTCCGGATCTTCAGCAATCGACTTTCTCGTTGGATTTTGCCCACCGGCGGACATATGCAAAAACTTAATGTAGTTTTCTTTTTCCATTAAAAACTTAGTAAACTGTTTGGCGGCATTTCGTTCATTCTCGCTTACAGTGTTCGTAATCACAAATGATGTGATTTGTCCAAATGAAGATTTGTTCTTCTTTTCCGGGATCGCAAAACCAGTCGATTTCGCCAATTGCGTATTCTGCGATAAATCCCCCATAATATACGTGGAGTACATGGCCATCGGGACACGTCCGGACAGATACATTTCTTTTGCTTCACGCCAGCTTTCGGCTCCCGGAGGCGTATATTTGGCCAATTCTTTGTAGAAATCTAGAGATTCCGCCATCTCAGGGGTGTCAACATTTACATTCCCTTTTTCGTCAAAAATGGTGGCATTATTAGAAAGTGCGAACTGACTAAACGTTTGTTCTGTGAATTGATCTTTCTGAGTACCTATAACAATGCCATATTTTTTGTTTGCAGGGTCATGGAACGCTTTTGCGGCTTTTAAAATGTTTTCCCACGTGGTGGGTGGCTCGAGCCCTTTTTCTTCAAACAACTGCTTGTTATACCAGATTCCCTGTACCCACCCGTACATTGGAACGCCAAGATATCCGTTCCCGTTAGGAGCTTTGGTCGTGTCTAAAACTCCTTTAAAGAAATCATCTTTACCGATCTCATTGATAATTTCTTCATGAAGCTTGGTGTCGCTGACTTCTTCTTCACTAAGAAGCAACATTTGCTCAATTCCGCTTTCAATAATGGCTGGTAATTGATTTGCCCCCATCGCTGCGGAGATTTTGTTGGGCAAATCCTCTTCCGGAACCGGAACTTGTTGTACATGAATGCCCGGGTTTTGCCTCTCAAACTCTTCAATCAATTCTTTAAGCAACTCGACCCGCTCTTCCTCAATATTAGCGTGCCAATACTGAATTGTTACTTCTTTGCCGTCTCCATTTTCAGTCTTTGCTGACTCCTTTCCTTGACTGCAAGCTGTCAAAATGAATAAAAAGACGAGTGATAAAGAAAGGAATGCATAAGCTTTCTTTTTAACCAACAATTTAGCCCACCCCCGAAAACGTTTTTGGTTATTTCAAAAAAAATTATTTGTTTGGCGGCAAAGTTGATTCCCGAATAATCAAGTTACATGGTAAGACAGTTGGTGTCACTTTCATATTAGGATTCTCAATAATTTGCAATAACGTTTTTGCTGCAATGCTGCCCAACCCATACTTATCTTGTCTCACTGTGGTCAATGGAGGTTTACTATATTTTGCTTCTTTAATGTCATCAAATCCTACTACAGATACATCGTTGGGAACGAGATATCCCAGCTCCGTCACCCCATCAATAACCCCCATCGCCATCTCATCGCTGACAGCAAAAAAAGCAGTGATCTCGGGGCGAGACATCATTAAGTCCCGAGCCGCCTCCATCGCTTTTTCGCGTGAAAAATAACCCAGTCGAATCAGCGATGGATCCACTCCTATCCTGCTTTCCATGAGCACATCCTGATAACCCCTCATTCGATCGTAGCTCGTCTTGCTAATTTCATCACCTCCTATAAATGCGATAACCCTATGACCAAGATTAATTAAATGCTGCACCGCCTCCCGAGCCCCCCCGTAATTATCGGACTCCACATAGGTGCATGTTTCCCCTTCTAACGGAATGTCGATGGCAATGCATGGAATCCTGCTATTTTGCAGTTCCACAAGTTGCGCGGTTTTTCTTTTCCCCTCTCCGGTTAGCAGTAAAACTACACCATCTACGCTACGTTCTCTGCATAGCGTCGTGTAGGTGGCTAACTCTTTGTTCTTGTTTGTAAAGATAAGCAAATCGTACCCTGCATTCCCTACCTCTTCACGAACAGCAGAAATGACATCAAGAAAAAAAGGATGGTCAAAACCAGAATTCACCTTATTACCGAAAAAAATTCCAATCGTATTAGTCTTTTTCTGAACAAGACTTCTCGCCACCGCATTAGGGAAATAGTTAAGTTCTTTGGCAATCCGCAAAATTTTCTCGCGGGTTTGAGGGCTGACATCTCCATAATTATTCAACGCTCTCGATACGGTTGAAACCGAGACCCCAGCTCTTTTTGCAATCTCTCTGATGGAAACCAATACCAACCACCCTAATCAAAAACGTTTTTGGTTACGCTTTCATTCTATAAAACTCTTCTTTTATAGTCAATATTTCGAATTTGATTTTTGTTTATTTTTAAAAAAATATGAAAAATACTAATTAAATTAAATGTGGTTTACAATCCTGCTATCGGTATTTCGAAAATATCTTTACTACCGTTTGCCTATGCGAGTACCAATCTAAATTTATTTAATAAAATTCCATTCCAATAAATCAAGACGGCAAAAAGGCGTTTTTTACCTTTTGGACGGATTGGCTTGTGACCTCGAGCCGATGGCACCTGGAGCTAGACATCGAAAACTTGATGCAGGATTTTAATCTGTAGAGTTGAAAACAGGAATAAGATATTACCTCTATGTCCTCGGTTTTCAGGGTCTTCCACCTTATTTAGGCCAGACAGGGAGGTAATTCCTCTTCCTGTTTCCCCTCATCAAACCGTACGTGAAGTTTTCCCTCATAGGGGTACGGCAACCAAAAGCGAAATATGGAGGAGTATAGCTCCATTCATGTGAGTGGCGCCGCTCGCGTCAATGGAAGAGCACTTCGCGACTCCTTAGTTCGGGCAGCGCAAAAGCTTGGGACTACTTATATCAGAGGAAACGCAAAACTTATCCATGAAGGTGCCCAAGTAATCGGTGTCAAAGTAGAAGGAAGACAATATGTTGGAGATGCAGTCATTGCAACGGCTAGCACGTGGTCAAAAGAGCTGCTTCTACCGTTAGGCATCGAATTTTTAGTGGTGCCGCAAAAAGCACAAATCGTTCACCTTGAAAGACCAGAACAGGATACAGACAACTGGCCCGTTGTCATGCCGCCAAATAATCAATATCTCCTTGCCTTTAAAGATGGCCGTATCGTTGTTGGAGCAACTCATGAAGATGAGGTTGGCTTCGATTACAGAATAACGGCTGGTGGATTGCATGAAGTATTAGACAAAGCTTTAATTGTAGCTCCAGGGCTGGCAAATTGTACTCATCTTGAAACAAGAGTTGGTTTTCGTCCATACACTCTTGGGTTTCTTCCGGTTTTTGGAGCGCTTCCTGGTTTCGAAGGCATCTATGTGGCTAACGGATTAGGCGCATCCGGACTGACAGCTGGTCCTTACTTAGGTTCTGAACTGGCAAAGCTCGTGCTCGGAAAACCAACAGAATTAGACCCTTTTGACTATGATGTCGCTGGCGCCATTAAAAAGATAGAATAAAACACCCAAAATCAATAAGGAGAACACCATCGTAATTCGCTTTCGGCTTGGGTGACCGAACGGCTGCTTAGGCATAAAATCCATTTTCATGGCGAACAGTGCCTGGCACTGTTCGCCTAAATTCGCAGCCTCAATACCCACAGCGAATTTTTGTTGCGTGAAGCCGCCAAAGAAAGAGGGCTGATCTTTTCACTCAGCCCTCCTGCTTTGAGGAAATGGGAAAAAGCAAACAAACGGTCGTTCCTTTTCCTTCTTCACTATAAATCTTCATTTCGCCACCATGTGCTTCCACGATTTTAAAACTTACCATTAGCCCTAGTCCTGTCCCTTTTTCTTTTGTACTGTAGAACGGTTCACCGAGCGTGGCCATTCGCTCTTTCGGAATGCCACAGCCTTCGTCTGTGATGCAAATGAGAATCGAATCTAGTCGCTGTTTCGCTTCGATCCGTAATATTCCGCCATTTGGCATCGCTTCAATTGCGTTTTTGATGATGTTGATGAACACTTGTTTCAATTGATTTTCATCACAATAAAGCGGCGGAAGTTGTTCATCAATGAAATATTGAACGGTGACATGATGCAATAGCGCTTGCCCTTCAAGAAGCTTCATCACATGTTGTAACATTTCCGATACGTGATGGTATGCCTTTTTTGCTGGATTCGGCTTTCCAAGCAATAAAAACTCATCGACAATTTCGTTCAATCGCTCTAACTCCGCTTCAATAATATCGAAATACACCTGATTGCGTTCTCCCTCTTTTAAAAGCTGGATAAACCCTTTCAGCGATGTTAATGGGTTGCGGATTTCGTGGGCAACCCCTGCCGCCAATTCACCGACAACCGCTAGTTTTTCCGATTTTCGCAACAGTTCTTCTGACTGTTGAATAGAATCAATCATGTAATTGAAGCGCTTTGCAAGCAAGCCAATTTCCGTTGGATCGGTTTCGTCTGCGCGAACATGTTTGTTTCCTTTTGCGACCGCTTCTGCCACATCACATAACCGGCGAATCGGATGGACAATTTGCTGGGCATAGAGCGCTGTTAAAAGCGATAAAATGAAAAATGCCGCAATAGAAGCAAACCAAAGCGCCTTTTCAAACAACGCATAAGGTTTATAAATCTCCGAAACAGGCACTTGCGCAACAACACCCCATTGTAAAATCGGAATGTACGCATAGGAAGCAAGCATCGCCACTCCTTCCGTATTGACAACTTCTTCATAGCCTGATTGTCCTCGGAGCAATTTTTGTACAACGGCATTTTCGACGACATTATCGCCAATTCGCTTTTTCGATGGATGAGTAATAATGTTCCCATTGCGATCGACAATGAACGTATAGCCGTGTTCACCAATTCGAAAACTTTGAACAATGGATCGAAATAGATTATTATGTTCAATTCGCATCGATAAGTTGACGACTCTCTCCACTTCATTCCGTTCATTTAAAACAGGAACAGAAATAACGAGTAAATAACGTCCCGTATCCGCGGAGACGACATCGCTGAAGTAAGCTTTTTTCGTTCGCAACGCTTGCTGGAAGTATTCACGCTTACTTAAGTTATAGTTTAATAGATAGCTCAAGTCATTAGGATAAAATCCTTTCACATATCCGTGCGAATCTAATACTGTACCGCTATCAATGTAAGGAGAAATTTGAATAATATGTTCAAGTCCTTCTGACCATTGCTTGGCATCGTTCACCCGAAAACGTGGATCGTTTTGCACGTATTGCTCAAACTTATTTAAATCCTCGCCAATTTGAACAATTTGTTCTTTCATTCGCAAAACGGTCTTATCCGTCATGTAGCGATATTGTTCTTTGGTGATTTCCGGCAAAGACATCCGAGCAATCATAAACATTAATGCTAGCAAAGCAAAAATAACAACTAAATTAATGAGATAAATTTTCCAAAAAATACGTGACCGTATCCAATTCATTTCCTATGACTCCCTACGTCATTCGTTATAGATTTTTCCTATACTATTTATACCATGAAAAGACATGTTTCATCGTGTACAAAAAACTCGTTCATGTCAAGAAATGAAGTTGATTCTCTAAAATATTTTAATTTTTGAAAAATAACAATTTACTTAATCTCGTGTTATAATGATTGAGTACTTACCAGAAAAACATTTGTCTTTTTGAGGTGAACAAAATGGAGCAAGCTGAATTAAGAAAAAGCATTGGCTTTATCGTTGCAACATCTTTAGTCATCGGCACGGTGATCGGTTCCGGCATTTTCATGAAACCAGGCGTGGTCATCGCCGCCGCTGGTGATTCGACAATGGCCCTATGGGCATGGGTCATCGGTGGCATCATTACATTAGCGAGCGGTTTAACGATCGCGGAAGTGAGCGTAAAAATCCCGAAAACCGGAGGACTGTATGCTTATGTAGAAGAGGTGTACGGAAAGTTTTGGGGCTTTTTATGCGGATGGGTGCAAACGATCATCTACGGCCCAGCAGTGATCGGAGCGCTCGGATTATATTTCGGTTCGTTATTTGCAGGGGTGTTCAGTTTTTCCAAACAGACGGAAACATGGATCGGAATTTTGGCTGTTCTTTTTCTTGCGCTCATTAACATACTTGGAACACAATATGGCGGAACAGTTCAAAGCTTGTTAACATTAGCAAAACTGCTTCCAATCTTCCTTATTATCGTGTTTGGAATGGTTCAAGGAGATGCGCCTGTGTTCGGAATGGAAAGCGAAAGCAGCCAAGCCATCAGCATGGGTGCGGCTGTGTTAGCGACGCTTTGGGCGTACGACGGCTGGATGAACGTCGGGTTTGTGGCAGGCGAAATGAAAAATCCAGCAAAAACGTTGCCAAAAGCCATTATTACTGGAATTGTCATTGTCACGCTTTGCTACTTAGCCGTTAATGTCGCAATCCTTCACGTACTTCCTGCCAGTAAAATTGTCGAGCTTGGCCCGAACGCCGCAAAAGAAGTCGCGACGTTACTATTTGGCGATGTAGGCGGAAAAATGATTGCGATCGGCATTTTAATTTCCATTTTCGGTTGTTTAAATGGAAAGATTTTAACATTCCCACGCATGCCGTTTGCCATGGCAGAAAACGGACTGTTCCCTGGCGCTCGTTTCTTATCACGCGTTCACCCAACGTTTCACACTCCTGTTCAAGCAACCGTTTTACAAGTAGCGATCGCTGTGGTGATGATGTTAATGACCAGCCCAGATCGCTTGACCGATATCGCCATTTTTAGTGTTTTCTCCTTTTACAGCTTAGCGTTTTATGCTGTATTTTTGCTTCGGAAAAATCAGAAATCTGATCATTCGTTATATAAAGTGCCTTTATATCCTGTAACGCCTATTGTCGCGATTGCAGGAGCGCTTTACATTATTGGAAGCACCGTCATCCATCAGCCGCTCGATGCTTTTCTTTCTGTGTTAATCACATTATCCGGAATACCTATTTATTGGAATCTTACAACCAAACAAAAAGATAAAATAGCAAAAAAAGCAGGTTAAAAAATATCCCTCGACTAACCCCTCCTAAATGCTTCGCATTATAGAAGGGGAATGTGTCGAGGGTTTTGGTTCAAGTTCCGTTCTCTGCTTCTTCTTAAGACTGACACTTCTCCGTCAAAATTTCATTCGGAAAATCTGTCATCAGCGCCGATACTCCCGCATTCCGCAACATCGGTACTACCTTTGCATCATTCACCGTATAAACGCGCAATTTCATCCCTTGGTCCACCGCTTTTTTTCCTTCTGAAGATAAAACAAACGGCAAATCCCCATGTATCGCTTGGGCATTCACTACTTTTGCCCTTGGAACTGCGCTTTCATTCACTCCTTCAAACAATGTGCCAATTTCAATGGTCGGGTGAAGCTGCCGTGCCTTTAGCATGCTAAATATGTTAAAAGAAGATAATATAACCTGGTTTTCCAACTGAAGTTGTCCAATCATTTTGAGCACCTTTTCTTCTAAATGCGGATAATCGATTGCGTCATTTTTTAGCTCAATATTAATCATTATTTTTCTATCTAAATCTTGAACCCACTCCAGCACCTCCATCAAGGCGGGAATGCGTTGGCGGGCAAAATGGTCATGAAACCAGCTTCCCGCATCAAGCAAACGAAGCTGTTTATAAAGAAAGTCCTTTACATAACCAATCCCATCCGTTGTTCGGTCGACTCGTTCATCATGAATGACGACAATTTCCCCATCTTTTGTCATTTGTACATCTAATTCAATCCCGTCAGCACCCACATCGTACGCTTTTTGAAACGCCAGCATGGTGTTTTCGGGATATTTCCCGCTAAATCCCCGATGGGCATAAACTTCCATTCCTCTCCACACCCCCATTGATGAGTAAATCAAAGGAGCTGACCCATAAGCGTCTGACCTCATATAGTTATGCCCTGGCTATGATGGTTGTTGGGTCTGACGCTTTGCTTTCAGGCCAGCCCCGTTGAATTCCAACTTATTTCTTATTCGCTACTTCAAGAGCCCGGTCCGTTTCCTCTGCTGCACGATCCAGCGCTTCTTTCGGATCAGCGCCTTGGTATAAGCTTTCCATTGCTTTTACTACTTTTTGACGGGATTCCGGAAAAACAGAGATGAGCGCTCCTTGTGTCGCAGGTATTGGTTTTGTTTGTTTCAATTGATCGACGGTTACTTTCAATTGAGGGTATTTTTCCCACTCCGCTTTCACGATCTCTTCGTCATAAGCGGCTGGATTAATCGCAAAATATCCTGTTTTCACATGCCATTTCGCTTGGACTTCAGGTGTTGCTAAATATTTCATGAACTCCCATGCCGCTTTTTGCTGTTTTTCACTAATATCTTTGCTCATCCATAGCGACGCTCCGCCAATGATCACTCCTTGGCGCTCTACACGATCTGGAACTGGCAAGTAAGAAACTCCTACCTCAAACGGCGCATTGTCGATAATCGTTTTCACCCCTGCAGAAGAGTCTAAATACATCGCGATTTTTTTCGATTGAAACGCCGCGCGCATATCATCCCAGTTTTGTCCTACGTTGTAGAACGTTCCTTCTTTATACATGTCACGAATCAAATCAAATACACGCAATCCTTCTTCACTATTAAAAACCGCTTTCGTGGCGTTCCCCTTGCGGCCATTTTCATTATTGACGTACAGCCCGCCTTGCACCGCAAGCATTTCTTCAAAAAACCAGCCGTAATTTAAAATGGAAAAACCATATTGAGTCGTTTGTCCCCCTTGTTTTTTTGTCAATTTTTTTGCCGCTTCTTTTAACTCGCTATACGTCATCGGCGGCTTTTCAGGGTCCAATCCTGCTTCTTTGAACGCATCTTTGTTATAAATCAACACAGGCGTGGAGGAGTTGAACGGCATGGAGTAGATTTTTCCATCCACCGTATAATAATTGACGATATTTTTTTCCCATTGCGATGTATCATAATTTTCTTCATCAATAAATTTTTGTACAGGCTGAATTTTGCCGCTATCAATCATATACTTTGTTCCAACTTCAAATGTTTGCATAATCGTTGGCGCGTCTTTCGTTCCAGCCACTGTATTGAATTTCGTCAACGCTTCTTCGTATGTGCCTTGAAAAATCGGCTTTACCTCAATAGAAGGATGGGACTGATTAAATTCCTCCACAATCTCTTTTAATACCGTTTCTAAATCGCCGCTCATCGCATGCCAAAAAATGACCTCTGTTTTCCCGCCTTTGTTTTCAGATGGAGCGGCTGTTGCTTCGTTGTTTTGGCTTGAACAAGCGGTCAGTGTCATTAAAATGAACGCGAACAAAATGAAAATTCCTTTTTTCATGATCATTTTTCTCCCCCTTATTTAATGGCTCCCTGCATAAGTCCTTTTTGAAGATGCTTTTGCCCGACAAACAACAGCAATAATGTTGGCAAAATGACCACGACAACTGCCGCCATCACCACCCCCCATTCTGTCGAAATTTCTTGCGATTGCATTTGCTTTAATCCGATTTGGACGGTGCGAACATGGTCATTATTGGTAACGAGCAAAGGCCATAAATACATATTCCAAGTCGTTAAAAAGCTATAAACTCCTAATGTAACTAAGCTCGTTTTCGATAACGGAAGAACAATATTCCAAAAGAAGCGAAAGCGGCCAACCCCTGATACTTGCGCCGCCTCATATAATTCCAGTGGAATCGTCTTAAAGTGCTGGCGCAAAAGAAATATGCCGAAAGCTAAAGCAAAAAATGGAACTGTCAATCCTAAATAGCTATTCAGCCAGCCAAGTTTTTGAACGGTCAAAAAATTCGGAATCATCGTTGCCTCCCAAGGGATCAGCATCGTTGCGATACATAGAAAAAAGAGAACATCTCTCCCTTTGAAGTTTAAAAACACGAAAGCAAATGCCGCTAAGCTTGACACGATCAACTGTCCGGACATAACAATCAACGAAACAATAAAGCTGTTTAACAAATACTCTAGCAACGGAACTTTCTGAAACGCCGCAACATAGTTAGCCATCGTAAACTTCTGCGGCCATATATGCCCCTGCAGCACTTCCGCTCCGTCCATAAAACTGATGAGAAACGCGTAAACAATCGGAAACAGCACGACAACAGAACAAATGATGAGAAGGGCATACAACAGAAACGTTCGTAACACGTTCATTGATAATGAACCTTCCTCTCCCCGAATTTAAATTGCAAAAAGGTAACCACTAAAACCGCGAAAAAGAGAAGGACCGCTTGGGCACTAGCCGAACCGAAGTTGTAATTAATAAAAGCATCTTTGTAAATGGAGTAAACAATGACATTCGTTGCGTCCATCGGTCCGCCCTTCGTTAACATATCGATTTGGCCAAACGTTTGGAACGAATGAATGAGCGAAACCGTCGTCACAAAAAAGAGCGTTGGCGACAATAAAGGCAATGTCACTTTGCGCAGTTGATACCAGTAGCTCACCCCCGCAATGCGCGCACTTTCATATAAAGTCGGGTCGATATTTTGCAATCCTCCGAGCAAAATCAGAAAGGTAAAACCTGTATTCATCCAAATCGTTGAAATGGCGACAGAAATGAGCGCTAATTTCGGGTCAAGCAGCCACTGAACGTCGGAAATTCCAAATAAAGATAGCATTTTATTGATAACCCCGATGGAAGGATTGTACATAAACATCCAAATGACAGAAGAGGCCGCTACACTCATGCCCATTGTCGAAGAAAAAAACGTGCGGAACAAACCGATTCCTTTCAGCTTTTCATTGGCCATGAGCGCTAAACATAACGCTAGAAAAACACTGGCCGGAACGGTGTAGCAAACGAATAACAATGTCGCTTTTGCGCTTTGCAGAAAGTTAACATCTTTTAACAAATAAACAAAATTCTCGATCCCGACAAATTGAACAGGATTTCCTTGATGATCTGTTACATAGAGACTTAAATACATGGTTCGCAGCATCGGGTAAAAAAGAAAAATAGAAAACAAAATAAGCGATGGAAGCAAGTACACTATTCCTTCCAACGTTGCCCGTATCGCTCGTTTGCGGCGAATCGGAACAGATGGAGATGATTTCATGGAAAGCGATGTATTCATTGGCGTTCCTCCTTGCCGGCCGCATAAGAAGGCATCGAGCGATTCAACCGCTGGCCATTTTCATGAAAGAAAAGGAAATCTGTTTCATCAATGGTTAAAGGCACTCGTTCACCGGCATGAACGTTCCATTGCCCGTTCCATCGCGCAATCCAATGCTCGTTTTTCGTTAGTTCAAATGTGACGAGCGTTTCCGTACCTAAAATTTCCACATTGACGACTTTCGCTACAAAATGGTCATCGCCTGACTTGGCAAGGCGGATATGTTCCGGACGGACGCCAACAATGATTTGTTGTGTGGAAGAAGGCAAAAGGCGATGAAACCGGATCGCCCGTCCACCGTTAAAAAGCAACAAACTTTCCAGCACCTTTGCTTCCGCCAAATTCATTGGCGGCGCGCCGATGAAAGAAGCAACAAATGTATTGGCAGGATGGTTATAAATGTCAAGCGGAGCCCCGATTTGCTGCGGCCGCCCTTCGTGTAAAATCATCATTCGATCCGCCATCGTCATCGCTTCTACTTGATCATGCGTCACATAAACCATGGTGATCCCTAGTCGTCTTTGCAGCTGGCGAATTTCGGAACGCATTTTTGCCCGTAATTTTGCATCTAAATTCGATAAAGGCTCATCCATTAAGCAAATAGGCGCATGAGTGACAATCGCTCTCGCTAGCGCTACACGCTGGCGCTGCCCACCGGATAATTCGCGCGGTTTATGTTTGAGAAAATCGGTCAAACCAAGCATCTCTGCTGCTTCCAAACAGCGTTTCTTTTGTTCTTGTTTCGAAATTTTCTTTGTATGTAGACCAAAAGTAATGTTTTGCTCAACGGTTAAATGCGGGTACAGCGCATAGTTTTGAAATACCATCGACAAATTGCGTTCGCTCGGCGGCAGATCATTGGCCTCTATCCCGCCGATGAGCAAAGTCCCGGATGTAATCGTTTCTAACCCGGCTATCATCCGTAAAATCGTGCTTTTGCCGCAACCAGACGGACCGACAAGAACGAAAAATTCCCCCGGTTCAATGGAAACACTTAAATCGTGAATGACATTCTCTTTTCCGTTGTAAGACTTGCACACATGAACTAATTCAATTTTCGCCACGCGCATGCACCTCTTCCCTCCTTATGCTTCCCCATTTTTTCCACAACCATGGGCGTCCCGTCGAAACAGACACCGCCCCGCTTTGCAGCGCAGCTTCAATATGTTTCTCATGTTGAATCAGCCCGCCGGTAATAATGGGAACGTGCGTCTGTTTCCGGACCATCTCAATCATTTCAGGAATCAGCCCGGGCATAATCTCTAATGCATCCGGCTGGACATCATGAATGCTTTTTATTCCATTTTCCACCGCATCGGTATCCACTAAAAACAAGCGCTGAACGGTCATCAACCCTTCTTTTTTCGCTAATTGAACGAGAGAGCTTTTGGTCGTCACAATCCCATGCGGCTTTATAAATTTTGCCAAAAACTTCAACCCCTCCCGGTCATAACTAATTCCTGGAATCTTTTCGACATGAAGAAAAACAAACCGTTGATGTTCCTTTAATAAATCGACATATCGTTTAATCACACTAATGTTTCCCGTTTGCAAAAAGGCGACTTGCAATTCGGTTTCGAGGAACATTTCTAGATACTTTGGGCTTTTAATTGCAGCAATGAGCCGATCGCTTTGCATACATTCCAACCATTGTTCTCTCAAAACAATCCCCCTTTCACAAAGTAAAAAAAGAAACCATGAAAACATATAGGAGCGTTTCGTAAGATCGCTTCCTTTTTGCTTTCACGGTTTCTCATCCTCTCAACCTACCCATTCACTTTTACTTTCATCATAGGTGATTTTTATAAATGGCGTGTTAAAAGAGGGTTGTTTTATTGTAAAATTCGGATATTTTATTAACAGAGTTAATTTTCGCTGCCCGCTGCCCGAAAATAAAAGAGCTTATCGCTCGGGTTACATTATTCTTATTTTGAATTTGTTGCCATCATCAAAACCAATAAAATAATTGCCCTCAATTGCACCCATCTTGTTTTTCTTAAAACAATCTTTTATATCTTCTACTATTTTCTCTAAAGGTTCTTTTTTATGCTTTACTCCATAACCACTCATTTCAATTCCTTCTGGTATCGCGCTAACAAACGTATTATTCAACATTTTGAATTTGCCATCTTTATAGCCGATAATACCGTTATCTGACTTTATGCAAGCTAAATTGTATTTGAAGAGTATATCAGCTAACTCTTTCATAAATACTGCACTCATCTGCATCCCGGCCCCACCCCAATCGCATAAATAATTTCATCCGCCGCCGCACGGCTTGGCGTTTGCTTAATTTATCAGCTAGTCCATCCCATGTATACCGTCTTGTCCAATCCCATAATCGAATCAGCCTGTGATGCCTTTCCGGCAATTGTGTATATACCGCGTTTGCAATTTCTTCTAACTGTGCTAACCGCTTATGTGTCGTCTGTCGTGCAGCGATGGATTCCATCGGCTTCCCTAGAAGAAAATCGCGGCCGCCACCTATGTTTTCATCGACTCCCTCTCGACAAAACATGATATTATTTCGAATCATTTGTATCTCTTTCGATGGATCGTGATAGCAATACAATTTTGCTTCGACATGTTTAAACGCAGCTTTTTTAAGCTTCGCTGCCACCGCTATTTTCATCTCCCTTCGATATTTTTTCTATAACATATAATAAGCATGTTCTCCTTTATATTCTTCCGCTTGATAACTAGTACAAAGTAAAATGAGATTATTGACTATGTTTTGTCCACCCTCTGAAAATATAACAATATGATAGACATCTCTTTATGATTAGCTGTTGATCGCACCGTTTTCATCCGCTTTCGTCTTCGTATACTCCTATTGTTTTCTGAAATAGACATAACAAAAAACGCCTCCTATTTCGCTATTCGAAATGGGAGGCGTTTGACATGACGTTTATAAAGGGCCGCTGCTGAGCAACGGGGGCGATCGCTGCCTTGAACACAGTCAACGGTAAGTCGACTATTGGTTTGGATGTAATGCCACTATGGACATAGTAACTTATCATCGAGTTATGATGATTTTGGAATACCGAATCTTGCATTTAATTGCCCGCGAATCATTTTTTCCCGGACTACTGCCTTTTCTTTCTTTAACATCTCTTTTCTAATTTCAAATGTTTGAACTCCTTCTTCAATCTTTTCAGCGATCTCCATCAATCGTTCCACGTCACTGAAAGAGTATTTCCTTGTTCCTTTCTTTGTACGATGCGGAAAAATCAACTTCCGTTCCTCATAATAACGGATTTGCCGTTCCGATAATCCTGTAATCTCACTAACAATACCAATCGAAATGACTTTTTTATCTTTG